>NZ_JBKEAE010000198.1:0-15744 GCF_047971885.1 Tropicimonas sp.
CGGCGCAACCGGATATAGGCGTCCATCGCCGCACGCCCGGGCGTATCGAAACGATAGCCCAGCAATCCAAGCATCGAGGCCGATATCCGCCCAAGTTCGGCGTCGGTATAGTCGGGAAACTCGATGTGATGGGCGATGCGCGACCGGAAGCCGGGATTGGCACTGAAGAACCGGTCCATACGGTCGGCGTAGCCGGCCATGACGATCACCAGATCGTCGCGGTTGTTTTCCATCACCTGCAGCAGGATCTCGATAGCCTCCTGCCCGTAATCGCGTTCGTTGTCGGGCTTGTAGAGGTAATAGGCCTCGTCGATGAACAGCACCCCGCCCATGGCCTTTTTCAACACCTCTTTCGTCTTGGGTGCGGTATGGCCGATATACTGGCCGACCAGATCGTCGCGGGTGACACTGACCAGATGCCCCTTGCGGACATAGCCCAGCCGGTGCAGCAGGCCCGCCATCTTCAGCGCCACGGTGGTTTTGCCGGTGCCGGGATTGCCGGAAAAGGACATGTGCAGGGTCGGTGTCTCGTTGGCCAGCCCCACCTCGCGCCGCGCCCGGTCGACCAGCAGCAGGGCCGCGATCTCGCGGATGCGCCGCTTCACCGGCGCCAGCCCGATCAGTTCGGTATCCAGTTCGTCCAGCCCCGCGCGCACGCCCGAGCGTTCGTACTCGTTCCGCAGGTTCACCGTTGCGGGCAGGGCCGTTTCTGTCCCATCCTCCATGGGGCCGCCTTTCATCCTGACTCGTTTGTCCCGCCGGGGTCAGGGGGCGCGAAGCCCCCTTTCCGGCATTCAGCCGACCAGCTCGTGCG
The DNA here is from genome assembly GCF_047971885.1 of Tropicimonas sp. Taxonomy (NCBI): domain Bacteria; kingdom Pseudomonadati; phylum Pseudomonadota; class Alphaproteobacteria; order Rhodobacterales; family Roseobacteraceae; genus Tropicimonas; species Tropicimonas sp. The sequence continues at coordinate 815 of NZ_JBKEAE010000198.1, forward strand.
TGTAGCGGATCGAGCGCCCATCGACCTCCTGCCGCCAGCAGCGGAACGAAGGCTCGGTCGGCGGGCGGTTGACGATGAAGGACATCATCACAGTTTCGCCACCGCGACGGTTGTCGAAGGCGTTGATGCGGATGTAGCTGTCGCCAAATGCCTTGCGACAATCCTCGAGCGCCATCATCACGCCTTTGGCGTCCTTCAGGTCGAACATCGGATTGCCCCACATTTCCCAATAGGTGTTGCGCGGGTGCGGCTCGTCGGTGAACTCGATTCCGACGGCCCATTCCCTCGACAGGATATATTCGACCTGCGCGGTGATCTGGTTGTCGTCCAGATCGGGCAGGAAGGAAAAGCAGCCCTGGGTAATACGCATGTTTCGCTCCCTTAGCTGACCGAAGCCGTCGGCACGAAGTCCGAGGTGTCGGTCGAGGTATAATTGAAGGTGACGTTGCCCCAGGTCTCGAGCGCGGCGTCCAGCGGCTTGCACCATCTGGCGGCGCGGCGCAGCACCTCGGGGCCGTCGGTGGCGATGTTAACGCCCTCGTTCCGGGCCAGCACCATCGCCTCCAGCGCCACCCGGTTCGCGGTTGCGCCGGCCTGGATGCCCATCGGATGGCCGATGGTGCCGCCGCCGAACTGCAACACCACATCGTCGCCGAACAGATCGATAAGCTGGTGCATCTGCCCGGCGTGGATGCCGCCCGAGGCGACCGGCATGACCTTTCTCAGATCGCCCCAGTCCTGTTCGAAGAAGATGCCGCGTGGCAGATCGACCTCGTTCCTGATCTCGCGGCAGATATTGTAGAAGCCCTGAACCGTCAGCGGATCGCCTTCCAGTTTGCCGACGGCGGTGCCGCAATGCAGGTGATCGACCCCGGCCATGCGCAGCCATTTGGCGATCACACGGAAGCTGATGCCGTGGTTCTTCTGGCGGGTGTAGGTGCCGTGACCGGCGCGGTGCATGTGCAGGATCATGTCGTTCTGGCGGCACCAGTTCGACATCGACTGAATCGCCGTCCAGCCGACGATCAGATCGACCATGACGATGCAGGAGCCCAGTTCCCTGGCGAAATCCGCCCGGCGGTACATTTCTTCCATCGTACCGGCGGTGACGTTCAGGTAATGGCCCTTGACCTCGCCGGTGGCCGCCGTGGCCTTGTTCACCGCCTCCATGCAGTACAGGAACCGGTCGCGCCAATGCATGAACGGCTGGCTGTTGATGTTCTCGTCATCCTTCATGAAATCGAGCCCGCCCTTCAGCCCCTCGTAGACGACGCGGCCGTAGTTCTTGCCCGAGAGGCCCAGCTTCGGCTTGGTCGTCGCGCCCAGAAGGGGGCGGCCGAACTTGTCCAGCCGCTCGCGCTCGACCACGATGCCGGTGGGGGGGCCGGCAAAGGTCTTCATGTAGGCGACGGGAAAGCGCATGTCCTCCAGCCGGGCGGCCTTCAGCGGCTTGAAGCTGAAGACATTGCCGATGATCGAGGCGGTGACATTGGCGATCGAGCCTTCCTCGAACAGGATCAGGTCATAGGCGACCCAGGCGAAATACTGCCCCTGCTGCCCCGGCACCGGCTCGACCCTGTAGGCCCTGGCGCGGTACTGATCCGCCGCCGTCAGCCGGTCGGTCCAGACCACGGTCCAGGTCGCGGTCGAGCTTTCGCCCGCCACTGCCGCCGCCGCCTCGATCGGGTCCACACCCTCCTGCGGGGTGATGCGGAACAGGGCCAGCACGTCGGTATCGCGGGGTTGGTAATCGCCGTCCCAATAGCCCATCTGCGCGTATTTCAGCACGCCCGCGGCATAGCGCTTTTTCTTGTCGGTGATTTCGGTCTTTGACATCTCGTTCATGTTCCTCCCTCCTCTCATGCGGCTTTCGCGCCGGTGATGGCCGGGTCCAGCGCCCCCGACGCATATCGTCTGGCCATCTCGTCCATCGCGATGACCCTGATCCTGCCGGCGTGTCCCGCCGTGCCGAAGCGTTCGAACCGGTCACGGCACAGGCTCTCCAGTTCCTCCATCGCCGGAATAAGGAACTTGCGCGGATCGAATTCCTCCGGCCGGTCGCGGGCGATGCGGCGGAACTGGCCGGTCATCGCCATGCGGCAATCGGTGTCGATATTCACCTTGCGCACACCGTGGCGGATGCCGCGCTCGATCTCCTCGACCGGGACGCCCCAGGTCTGCGGCATCGCCCCGCCCGATCGGTTGATCAGATCCTGCAGGTGCTGCGGCACGCTGCTGGAGCCGTGCATCACCAGGTGCGTGCCGGGCAGGCGCTCGTGGATCGCCTCGATCACATGCATGGCCAGAATGTCGCCATCCGGCTTGCGGGTGAACTTGTAGGCACCGTGGCTGGTGCCGCAGGCGATGGCCAGCGCGTCGCATTTCGTCCGGGCGACGAAATCGACCGCCTGATCGGGGTCGGTCAGCAACTGGCTGTGATCCAGCCTGCCCTCGGCGCCCGAGCCGTCCTCGGCTGCCGCCTCGCCGGTTTCCAGCGATCCCAGCACACCCAGTTCGCCCTCGACCGAGGCGCCGACGCCATGCGCGGCCTCGCTCACCCTGGCGGTCGTCGCGACGTTGTAATCGTAATCGGCGGGCGTTTTCATGTCCTCGTGCAGCGAGCCATCCATCATCACGCTGGTGAAGCCGTGCCGGATCGCCGACATGCAGGTCGCCATGTTGTTGCCGTGGTCCTGATGCAGACAGATCGGAATTGCGGGGTTCATCTCGGCCAGCGCCTCGACCATGCGGCGCAGCATGATATCGCCGGCATAGCTGCGTGCGCCCCGGCTGGCCTGAAGGATCACCGGCGCATCGACGGCGGCGGCAGCCTTCACGATGGCCAGCCCCTGCTCCATGTTGTTGATGTTGAAGGCGGGCACGCCATAGCCGTGTTCGGCGGCGTGATCCAGCAATTGTCTCAGTGTGATCAGTGTCATGTCAGCCCCTCCCCGGGCCGCATCTTCTCCATTCGCGATTGACGCGGCGTTTCTTCCTCACGGCAGCGCCGCGCTGCCGACCTGCCCGGCGACCGGATTCCGACGGACGGATCTGATTGCTGCGCCCGCCACCGCCTCGGGCGTGATGCCGAACCGGCGATAAAGATCCGCGGCAGGAGCGGAGGCGCCGAAGCCGGTCATCCCGACAAAGATATCTCCCCGTTCCAGCAGAAGTTCCCAGCCGTGACGGACCGCCGCCTCGATCCCCACTCTCGGGGCAGTCCCGCGCACCCGGATCCGGTAATCGGGTGGCTGGATCGCGAACATCTCGAAACAGGGCACCGAAACCACGGCGGCGCGCACCCCCTGCCGGGCAAGGATCTGTGCCGCTGTCGCTGCGGTCTGCACCTCTGATCCGCTGGCGATAAGCGTCACATCGCGCCCGTCCTCGGGCTCGGACAGGACATAGGCGCCGCGCGCGGTCAGGTTTTCGGCCACGTGCCGGCGGCGAAGCGTCGGCAGCCCCTGGCGCGAGAGGATCAGCGCCGTTGGGGTCCGCACCGCCGCCGCGGCCAGCGCCCAGGCTTCGGCGGTCTCGACCGCGTCGGCCGGGCGGATGACATTCAGGTTTGGCATCGCCCGAAGCGAGGCGAGCTGTTCGACCGGTTGATGTGTCGGGCCATCCTCGCCCAGCCCGATGCTGTCATGGGTCAACACATAGGTGACCGGCAGCCCCATCAGCGCCGACAGCCGGATCGCGCCGCGCGCATAGTCGCAAAAGGCCAGGAAGGTGCCGCCATAGGGGCGGAAGCCCCCATGCAGCGCCATCCCGTTCATCGCCGCCGCCATGCCATGTTCGCGAATGCCATAATGGACATAGCGCCCGCCGTAATCGCCGGGGCCGACCGCGCCCATCCCCATGGTCCTGGTGTTGTTCGAGCCGGTCAGATCGGCCGAGCCCCCGACCATCTCCGGCAGGGTCGCGTTCACCACCGCCAGCGCCATTTCGCTGGCCTTGCGGGTGGCGACCGTCGGTGCGTCGCGGGACAGTTCCCGCTTGAACGCAACGATTGCCGTCTCCAGCGCCGCGTGATCGGGCGCGGCCAGCGCGGCGTGGAACCGCTCGCGCAGGGGCGATCCGGCCAGACGCTCCCGCCAGTCGGCCCTTGCCGCAGCGCCGCGTGCCGCGATGGCCTGCCAGTCGGCATATACCTGGTCCGGCACCTCGAAGGGCGCGTGCGGCCAGCCAAGGGCCTTGCGGGCGGCGGCGATCTCGACTGTGCCAAGCGGCGCGCCGTGAACGTCATGGCTGCCCTGTTTGCCCGGCGCGCCGAAGCCGATCACCGTGCGGCAGGCGATCAGGCTGGGGCGCGGATCGTCGCGGGCGGTGGCGATGGCAGTTGCGATTTCCTCGGCATTGTGGCCATCGACATGCAGCACATGCCAGTTGCTGGCGGCGAAACGCGCGCCCTGATCGGTCGAGGTGGACAGATCGGTGCCGCCGTCGATGGTGATTCCGTTATTGTCCCACAGTACGATCAGCCGGCCCAGCCGCAGATGGCCTGCCATGTCGACCGCCTCCTGGCTGATACCCTCCATCAGGCATCCGTCTCCGGCGATGACATATGTGTAATGGCTCACCAGATCGTCGCCGAACCGGGCATTCATCATCCGTTCCGCCAGCGCCATGCCGACAGCGGTCGCGATACCCTGTCCCAGCGGGCCGGTCGTGGTCTCGATTCCCAGGGCATGTCCGTATTCGGGATGCCCGGCGGTCCGGCTGCCCATCTTGCGGAATGCACGGATCTGGTCCATGCCCATATCCGCATAGCCCAGCAGATGATGGACCGCGTAAACCAGCATCGAGCCATGTCCCGCCGACAGGATGAAGCGATCGCGGTCGGCCCATTCCGGTTCCTTCGGGTCGAGCCGGATGAAGCGCCTGAACAGCACCGTCGCCACATCCGCCATGCCCATCGGCATGCCGGGATGGCCCGATTGCGCCGCTTCGACCGCATCCATCGTCAGCGCGCGGACCGCACTTGCCATGCGGGTTTCGGCCGGGGTGGCCTCGTGACAGATCTGGTGCATCGGATTCTCCTTCGTCAGACCCGCCGGCTTTCATCCACCAGGCGATGGATCATCGGCGTGAAGATGAGTTGCATCGCCAGATCGAGTCTGCCGCCCGGAATCACGATGGAATTGGCGCGGGACATCCAGCTGTCGTGGATCATCGAGATCAGGTAGGGAAAATCGATCCCGCGCGGATTCCTGAACCGGATCACCACCAGGCTTTCGTCGGCGGTGGGAATCCAGCGGGCGACGAAAGGGTTCGAGGTATCGACAACCGGCACCCGCTGGAAATTCACGTCGGTTTCGGTGAATTGCGGGCAAATGCAATGCACGTAAGCGTGCATCCGGCGCAGGATTACGTCGGTTACCGCCTCCGTCGAATAGCCCCGGCTGACCTTGTCGCGATGGATTTTCTGGATCCACTCCAGATTGATTACCGGCACTACCCCGATCTTGAGATCGGCGTATTTCGCCACATTTGCGTCGTCACTGACCACCGCCCCGTGCAGCCCTTCGTAGAACAGCAGGTCGGAGCCGCTTTCGAACGGTGCCCAGTCGGTGAAGGTGCCGGGCGCGGCGCCATGACGTTCGGCCTCGGCATCGTTGTGAATGTAGTGCCGGGTCTCTCCGGTGCCGGTCTCGCCATAGATGCGGAAGACCTCTTGCAGCCTTCCCAGATAGTTGGCCTCGTAAGAGAAATGGCTGAAGGTCTCGTCTCCGGCCGCCTTGCGGGATTCGAGTTCGGCCGTCATCGCCGCGCGGTCGAAGCGATGGAAGGCGTCACCCTCGATGGATATGGCGTTGACGCCTTCACGACGGAAGATCTGGTCAAACGTGCTCTTGACAGTGGTCGTGCCCGCACCCGAGGAACCTGTGACGGAAATGACCGGATGTTTCTTGCTCATCTTTTTTCCTCATGCCCGGAAAAGGCCGCGCTGGCCAAACAGTGCCGAAGCTTCCGCCGGTGGCAGGTCGTGGTAGGCTGTGACGCGATCAACCTTTTCCTTCGAACCGAAAACCAGCGGTGTGCGATCGTGCAGCCCGCGGGCGGACTGATCGAGAATCGACGTATGGCCATCCGTCGCGCCGCCGCCCGCCTGTTCGATCAGCATTGCGATGGGGGCGCTTTCGTAGACCATCCGCAAACGACCGCGCTGATAACCCGGCCGCGCATCCGCCGGGTACAGAAACAATCCGCCGCGTATCAGGATCCGGTGCGTTTCGGCCACCAGCGAGGCAATCCAGCGCATGTTGTAGTTGCGCGAATGCGGACCGTCCTCGCCCGCCAGGCAATCGTCGATATAGGCACGCACCGGCGCGGACCAGTGACGATAGTTCGAGGCGTTGATCGCATATTCCGGCGACTTGTCCGGTATACGCAAGCGTGCGGAAATCAGCATGAAACGCTGGCTTTCGGGGTCGAGCGTATATAGCCGCGTGCCCGCGCCGAAGGTTATCACCAGCGATGTCTGCGGCCCGTAGATGATGTAGCCCGCAGCAATCTGCTCGGAGGCCTTGCGCAGCAGGCTCGTCATTCCGTCTGCTGCGGCGGGGTAGATCGAGAAGATCGTGCCGATCGACACATTCACGTCGATATTCGACGACCCGTCGAGCGGATCGATGGCCAGCGCGAGCGTCCCGGTTTCGTCCAGTTCGGTGACGGTCTCGCGCTCCTCGGAGCCATAATAACGGACACCCGCGCCACGCGCGGCAGCGGCGAAGGCCTCGTCGGCCATGACATCCAGCGCCTTCTGGCCATCGCCACCGCTGTTCCGGCCCACCTGCACACCCAGATCCTGCCCCATGGCACCGCGGGCGATCAACCGTGACAGACGGCGTCCAACCTCGCAGATCGCCGTGACGACGGCGCGGCAATCCTCCGGGATGTCATCGGGATCGATTGGTGTTGCCGCGTTTGTCATCTGCCCCTCCCGCATCACGAACGTCTTGCGCCTGAGGAGAGCTTTCACGTGGTGTAATTTTTTAAAATTTAATTCTATCAAACTATGATTTATGATTTTTTAATCATGCCCAAGCAAAGACTCAGTCTCAGACAGCTTCGCGCTCTGGTAGCCGTGGTCGAGACCGGCGCCATTACCCATGCCGCCGGGCGGCTCAATCTGACCACGCCCGCGGTTCATACCCAGTTGAAAATACTGGAAGACTTTCTGGATATACCGTTGCTGACACGGCCGCGCGGCGAAGCCATGACCCCGACCGATGCCGGCCAGTTGCTATACGATGCCGCCGCCCGCATTGACGGAGAGCTGGATCGTGCGCTGCGCGATATCGCGGCGCTGCGCAGCGGACACGAGGGCCGGGTTCACATAGGTGTCGTGTCGACAGGAAAGTACTTCGCACCCCGAATCGTCGCCCGATTGCGCAGGCTTCACCCCGGCATCGTCATCAACCTTTCGGTCGGAAACCGGCAGGCGATCATCGGGATGCTGCAGCGTCGCAGCCTGCATCTGGCGATCATGGGCCGTCCGCCGCGCGAACCGCTGGTGACCGCGCTGGCCATCGCGCCACATCCGCACGTCATCATCGCCGCACCCGATCATCCGCTGGCCGGCATCGGAAAGGTGCCTCTTGCCGCCCTTCTTGGTGAAACCTTCATCATGCGCGAGGAAGGGTCCGGCACCCGGATCCTCGCCAACCGGTTTCTCGACCGGATCGGCGGCGACCGCTGCACGGAAACCATCGACATGGACAGCAACGAGACCATCAAGCAGGCGGTGATGGCCGGGCTGGGCATCGCGATGATCTCGGAACACACGGTGACCGAGGAGTTGCGAAACCGGCGGATCGTCCGGCTGGAGGCCGAGGGTCTGCCGATCGTCCGGCAGTGGTTCCTCCTGCATCCCGAGGATACGCCGCTGTCTGCCAGCGCCGCGCGGATCAAGGCCGAGATTTCCCTGATGAGGGACACCATTTTCCCGGCCATGCCGACAGAAGCCGTTCAGGCGGAACGGAAATGACCGGTCCGGCCGCTTTCGCGAATCCGCGTTCCCTTGCGATGGCAACTGCCCTACGCTGACGACATGGGCCAGTCACACAGCCATATGTCCGAGAGAAACCGGGTGCCGCCGTCGGCGATGGACGACAGTTCGTGGGCCGAGGTGCTGGAAGCCGTCGACCGTACCTATGCCGAACTGGTCGCCTATCAGGACCAGCTTGAGCAGCGGAACACCGAACTTCTTGGCCTGCGGCGGCTTCTGGGGTCGATCCTGGAATCGATGACCGATTACCTGATCGCGGTTGACAGGAACGGCCGCATCGAGGAGGCGAGCACCTCGTTCGCCGCATTTGCCGGCATCGAGAAATCCGGGCTCGAAGGCTGCATGCTGGCGGATTATCTGAACGCGGAAGAGCGCGAGCGGCTGAACGCGGCCCTTGCCCTGGCGAACCTCGGGCAGGGCAGCGAACTGGAACTCAACATGACCCCCGCCGGAAATGCCGAGCCTATCGAATTCCACATTGCGCCACGGCTCGACCGGCGCCGCAAGGGTATCGGCGCGGTATTGACCGGGCGGCCGCTGGGCGAACTCAGGCGCATGTATTCGGAACTGACAGACAGCCACGATGCGCTGAAACAGGCGCAGGGACAGTTGGTCAGGAACGAAAAGCTGGCCTCGCTGGGCCGGCTTCTTGCCGGGGTCGCGCACGAGCTCAACAATCCCATCAGCTTTGTCTATGCCAATACTCATGCGTTGGAAAAATATCTGGGCCGGTTCGAAACCTATTTCGAGCACGTCCAGTCAGGAGCCAGCCGGGAGGACCTGATTGCGCTTCGCTCCGAGTTGAAGCTCGACCGTGAACTGAGGAATCTGCGCACCGCAATTTCCGGTGCGCACGAGGGCGCCGAGAGGGTTCGCGATATCGTTGCCGATCTGCGCCGCCTGTCTTCGGACGGGTCGGGCGAATTCGCCACCATCGACCTGGTCGAGACAGCCCGCATCGCCGCAAGCTGGATCGAACGCGGCTGCAAGTCTGCCGTTACGATCCGGATCGAGGGCGAGACGACCTGCCCGGTCATGGGGCGTTCGGGTCATATCCAGCAGGTATTGCTGAATCTGGTTCAGAACGCCGTCGATGCCACCGAGGGCCAACCCGATGCCGAGGTGCGCATCCGGGCGGTGCGCGAGCCGGGTTTTGCCTATCTGGATGTTTCGGACAACGGGCCGGGCGTGTCCGAGGATGCCGCGCCCCGAATATTCGATCCGTTCTACACTACCAAGCCGGTGGGGCAGGGTACCGGTCTGGGTCTGTCGATTTCGCACAAGATCGCCGTGGAACATGGCGGCATGTTGCAACTGCTGCCCTCGGATCGGGGCGCGACCTTCCGCCTGACGCTGCCGGGGGTTCAGGGCGCATGAATATCCTCTGGCTTCAATCGGCAGGATGCGGCGGCTGTACCATGTCGCTGCTTTGCGCCGAAGATCCGAACCTGCTGGATCTGCTGGATGGCGCCGGGCTGGAATTCCTCTGGCATCCGGCGCTGAGCGTCGAGACCGGTACGCCGGTGCGGCGGATGCTGGAACAGGTCGAGGCGGGTGATCTGCCGCTGGATATTCTCTGCGTCGAGGGTTCGATCCTGACGGGGCCGAACGGGACCGGGCGCTATCACATGCTGTCGGGGACCGGCCGCGCGATGCTGGACTGGGTGAGCGCGCTGGCACCGCGCGCGCTCCATGTCGTGGCTGTCGGCACCTGCGCAACCTACGGGGGGATCACGGCGGCAGGCGAAAACCCCGGCGATGCCATGGGGTTGCAATACGACGGCGCCCAGAAGGGCGGTGTTCTGGGGGCCGGGTTCACCTCGGGTGCGGGCCTGCCGGTCATCAACGTTGCCGGCTGCCCGACCCATCCCGGCTGGGTGACCGAGACGCTTCTGATGCTTGCCGGCAATACGCTGGGGGTGGCCGATCTGGACGGGTTCGGGCGGCCGCGCTTCTACGCCGATCATCTGGTCCATCACGCCTGTCCGAAAAACGAGTTCTACGAATACAAGGCCAGTGCCAGCCACCTGTCTGAAATGGGTTGCATGATGGAACATCTGGGCTGTGTCGGCACCCAGACGGTGGGCGATTGCAACATCCGAAGCTGGAACGGCGAAGGCAGTTGCACGCGCGCCGGATATCCCTGCATCAACTGTACCGCCCCCGAGTTCGAGGAACCCGGACACAGCTTCACCCGGACACCGAAATTCGGCGGCATACCGGTCGGCCTGCCGGCGGATATGCCGAAGGCGTGGTTCATGGCGCTGGCATCGCTTTCAAAGGCGGCAACCCCCCGGCGTATCGGCCAGAATGCCGTTTCAGACCGGATCCGCATTCCTCCAACCCTGCGGACACCGCGCCGATGAACCGGCGCAGGCTGATCGTCGGACCGTTCAACCGGGTGGAAGGCGATCTTGAAATACGCCTTGAGATTTCCGGTGGCCGGGTCAGCGCTGCCTATGCCAACTCGCCGCTGTTTCGCGGCTTCGAGCGCATCCTGCAGGGCAAGGACCCGCGCGACGCGCTGACCATCACGCCGCGCATCTGCGGCATCTGTTCGATCAGCCAGTCGGCGGCGGCGGCCCGCGCGCTGGCGGCGGCGGGCGGAACCCGGCCGGCGCCTTCGGGCGAAAAGGTTGCGGCACTGCTGCACGCGGTCGAGAACATGGCCGATCACCTGACCCATTTCCACCTGTTCTTCATGCCCGATTTCGCCCGCCCCTGTTACAGCGGACGGGTATGGTACGACCGGGTCCGGCGCCGCTTCACCGCGATCGGGGGCACGGCCGCGCGCCGCGCGATCGAGGCACGCGCCAGCCTGCTGCATATCGTCGGACTGCTGGGAGGCAAATGGCCGCATACGCTGGCGATCCAGCCCGGCGGCGTCACCCGCGCCCCGACCCGCCGCGACCTGCTGCGCATCCAGACCAGCCTGCGCGCCTTTCGCCGCTTTCTGGAGGAGGCGCTGTTCGGTGCGCCGCTGGAGGATTTCGCGGCATTGTCCGGTGTGGATGCGCTGATGCGCTGGCCCGGTGGCGATGCGGGGCTGTTTGTGGAAATCGCCGCCGATCTCGATCTGGCCTCGGCCGGTCCCGGGCCGGGCCGATATTTGTCCTTCGGCGCCTATCCCGGCCGCGATGGCCCGCTTTTCGCGCGTGGCGTCTGGCAGGATGGCGGGCTGTCGGCGCTGGACGAAAGCCTGATCGCCGAGGATCTCGGCCATGCCTGGATGCAGGGCGAAACCGCCCATCCCGCAACTGGCGCGACCCTGCCCGACGAGGCGATGCGCGACCCGGCCTATAGCTGGTGCAAGGCGCCCCGGCTGGGGGGGCGGGTGATGGAAACCGGCGCTTTCGCCCGGCAGGTCGTCGACGGCCATCCGCTGGCGCTGGCCCTTGCGCCAGCGGGCAGCGTACTGGCCCGTGTGGCCGGGCGGCTTCTGGAACTGGCGCGGACCCAGATCGCGCTCGAGGAACTGGTCGCCGGGATCGAACCCGAAAGCCGCTTCATGGAGGCGTTTGGCCTGCCGAAAAGCGGTCAGGGCGCCGGATTGGTCGAGGCGGCGCGCGGCGCGCTCGGTCACTGGCTGCGGATCGAGGACGGGCTGATCGCCTCTTATCAGATCATCGCGCCGACCACGTGGAATTTCTCGCCCCGCGACAGCGCGGACATCCCCGGCGCGGTCGAGGCGGCGCTGGTTGGCGCGCCGGTGGGCGATGACGAGGACACGCCCGTCATGGTGCAGCATATCGTGCGCAGCTTCGATCCCTGTATGGTTTGCACGGTGCATTGATGCGCGGCTTTTCGATCAGGATACGCGGACAGGTTCAGGGCGTCGGGTTCCGCCCGTTTATCTGGCAACTCGCCCGGCGCGAAGGCCTGCGCGGCGAGGTCCTGAACGACCCCGAAGGCGTACTGATCCGCGCCACCGGCGGCGAAGCGCAGGCTTTTGCGGCAGCGATCCGCGCCGGGGCGCCGCCGCTTTCGCGCATCGACGCCATCGAGATCGGGAACCATCATTTCCGCCGTGCGCCCGCGGATTTCGTCATCGCGGCATCGGAGGGCTCGGGCTCCGAAACCCGGATCACGCCGGATGCCGCGACCTGCGACGCCTGCCTGTTGGAAATCCGCGATCCGGCGGACCGCCGCCATGGCTATGCCTTCGCCAATTGCACCCATTGCGGACCGCGCTTCACCATCATCCGGGGCCTGCCCTATGACCGCGACCGGACCACCATGGCGGCATTTCCGATGTGCAACGCCTGCCGCGCCGAATATGGCGACCCGATGGACCGGCGCTTTCATGCCCAGCCCGTCGCCTGCGCGGAATGCGGCCCGCAGGTCTGGCTGGAACAGGGTGGCGCGCGCCACGACGGCCCGGACGCGATCGCCGGCGCCGCGCGGGCGCTCGCGCGGGGCGCGGTGCTGGCCATCAAGGGGCTGGGCGGCTATCACCTTGCCTGTGATGCCCGCAACCCGGCGGCGATCGCCCTGTTGCGCCAGCGCAAGCGCCGCCCGGCGAAGCCGCTGGCGCTGATGGCGAAACTGGAGACGATCCGCGCCCATGCCGCGCCGAGCGAGGCGGAAACCGCGCTGCTCGGCGACCCGGCCGCGCCGATCACGCTGCTGGGCAAGGCCGGCGCGCCGCTGCCCGACGGTCTTGCGCCCGGTCAGTCCACCCTCGGCTGGATGCTGCCCTATACGCCGCTGCATCACCTGCTGCTGGACGCGTTCGGCGGCCCGCTGGTGATGACCAGTGGCAACCTGTCGGGCGAGCCGCAGGTGATCGGCAATGACGAGGCCGACGCCAAGCTTGCCGCCTTCGCCGACGCTTTTCTGAAACACGATCGCGATATCGCCCGCCGGCTCGATGACAGTGTCGAGCGGATCACGCCGCAAGGTCCGATGGTACTGCGCCGGGCACGGGGCCGCGTGCCCGGCACCTTGCCCCTGCCGCAGGGGTTCGGGGATGCACCGCAGATCGCCGCCTATGGCGGCCAGATGAAATCGGCCATCTGCCTGCTGAAGAACGGTCAGGCGCTGCTGTCGCATCATCTGGGCGAACTGGACGAGGCGCTGACATGGGAGGCGTTCCTTCAGGCCGATGCCGATTATACGGCGCTGTTCGATCACCGTCCCGAACTGGTTGCCTGCGATCTGCACCCGGATTTTCGCGCCACGCACCATGCGCGCGACAAGGGCCTGCCGGTGGCGGCGGTACAGCACCACCACGCCCATATGGCCGCCTGCCTTGGCGAGAACCTCTGGCCGCGTGACGGCGGGCGCGTTGCCGGGATCGTGCTGGACGGGCTCGGTCTCGGGCCTGACGGTACGGTCTGGGGTGGAGAGGTGCTGCTGGGCGACTATTCCGGATACGAGCGTCGTGCATGGCTGAAACCCGCCCCGCTGATCGGCGGCGACAGGGCGCAGGCCGAACCCTGGCGCAATGCGCTGGTGCGGCTGGATCAGGCCGGGCTGCCGGACTGGGCCGACCGGCTGTTTTCCCGCCAGCCGCTGGCGCTGGCGCGTCAGGCGGCGGCAAGGGGTCTCAACGCGCCGATGTCCTCCAGCGCCGGGCGATTGTTCGATGCGGTGGCCGCCTGCCTTGACCTGTGCCCCGACCGTCAGAGCTATGAGGGCGAGGCTGCCATGCGACTGGAGGCCCTAGCCTGCGACGACGCGGATAATGGGTTCGATTTTGGCGCAGGCGCGGAAATCGACCCGGCGCCGATGTTCCGGGCGCTGAAAGTCGGTATCGACGCCGGCCAGCCGTCCGCGCGGATCGCGGGCGGCTTCCATGCCGCTCTGGCCCGCGCCTTCGCCCGGCCCGCAAGGGCGCTGGTCGAAAGCGGCGTGGCAGGGGCCGTGGTCCTGTCGGGCGGTTGCTTTCAGAATGCCCGCCTGCTGGCCGAGATGGTGAGGTGCCTGGACGGCATTCCGGTGCTGATCCACAGCCGGACCCCGGCCAACGACGGCTCTCTGGCACTGGGCCAGGCGCTGGTTGCCGCCGCGCGCGGGCCGGACCCGGACTGACAGCGCATCGCCGGCATTCCGGCAAGTTGTCTTGCGGCAGCGGGGATCGCCGGAAAGATACCTGCCACCCCACGCGTGCGAAATTCAGGACAACAATCTGAATTATATCGGTTTTCAGAAAATCTCAGGACCGCACGATTCCTGCCCGATCCCGACGCAATTCATGTCTTCTGAAAGAAACGCCCGCCGGACCCGGCGAAGGGAATACTACGGGAGGACCAGCCTTGAGCCAGATCGAAACCTTCTACGAGGTCATGCGCCGTCAGGGGATCACCCGGCGCAGCTTCATGAAATACTGCTCGCTGACGGCCAGTGCGCTGGGGCTCGGCCCCGCCTTTGTGCCGAAGATCGCCCATGCGATGGAAACCAAGCCGCGCACGCCGGTGATCTGGGTTCACGGGCTGGAATGCACCTGCTGTTCGGAAAGCTTCATCCGCAGCGCACATCCGCTGGCCAAGGATGTGGTGTTGTCGATGATCTCGCTGGATTACGACGACACGCTGATGGCGGCGGCCGGGCAACAGGCCGAGGCGGCGCTGGAAGACACGATCGAGAAGTATCGGGGCAACTATATCCTTGCCGTCGAGGGCAACCCGCCGCTGAACGAGGACGGGATGTTCTGCATCGTCGGCGGCAAGCCCTTCGTCGAGCAGCTTCGCCATGCCGCAAAGGACGCCAAGGCGATCATCGCGTGGGGGGCCTGCGCCTCCTACGGCTGCGTGCAGGCCGCCAAGCCCAACCCGACGCAGGCGACGCCCGTCCACAAGGTCATCACCGACAAGCCGATCATCAAGGTTCCCGGCTGCCCGCCCATCGCCGAGGTGATGACCGGTGTCATCACCTATATGCTGACCTTCGACCGCCTGCCGGAACTGGACCGTCAGGG
>NZ_JBKEAE010000031.1:0-2982 GCF_047971885.1 Tropicimonas sp.
CTCTTCGAGGAATTTGGGGAAATCGGTCTCGAACCAGTTGCGGTTCTCGGTCGAATAGCGCAGGTAGCCGCCGGTTTCGCCGTGGATCCAGTCGTCGAGGCTGATCCAGTCCATGATCTCATCCGGGCGCTTGCGATACCAGGGCAGGTATTCGCTCAGGTGCCCGTTCGATTCGGTGGAGTAGTAGCCGATGCGCCTCAGCACATCGATGCGCACCTTTTCCTGCCGGGAAAAGACCGGATGGGCCTCGAACGCGGCGAGCAATTCCTCCGCGCCGACCTTGCGGCCCTTGGCGCGGATGTCGAGATACCACGTCTGGTGGTTGATGCCCGAACAGACGATATCGACATCCTCGAAGCGCACCCCCAGCGCATGGGCGATCTGCCGGTGGCCGTTGGGTACGCCGTGACACAGGCCCACCGTGCGCACCCCGCCATATTCCAGCGCCGCCCAGGTCATCATTGCCATCGGGTTGGCATAATTGAGCAGCAGCGCGTCGGGCTCGGCCACCTCGCGGATATCCTTGCAGAAATCAAGCATCGCCGCGATGCCGCGCTGGCCATACATGATGCCGCCGGCGCAGATCGTGTCGCCCACGCATTGATCGACGCCGTATTTCAGCGGGATGCGGATCTCCTCGGCGAATGCCTCCAGCCCGCCAATGCGCACGCAGTTCATCACGTAGCGCGCATCAACCAGCGCCTCGCGCCGGTCGGTCGTCGCCGTGACGCGGGTGGGCAGGTTGTTCACCTCGACGATGCGGCGGATGATCTGCGCCACCATGTCGAGGTTCTGCGGGTTGATATCGGTCAGGGCGATTTCAATGTCGGCGAATTCCGGCACCGTCAGGATGTCCGAGACCAGCTTCTTGGTGAAGCCGACCGAACCGGCGCCGATGATGGTGATCTTGAAACTCATCGTCGAGTCTCCCGAGCTTTGGGTGGCGGCGGGCCGGGATGGCCCGCCGGGTGTGTCAGCTTGCCATTGCCTGCGGCAGGCGGGCGAATTCGGGCAGCCAGTCGCCATGGGCGGCGAGCAGTTCGCCCGTCATCTCCCAGATCTGGTCGAGGGCGAGCTCGGCCGCCGTGTGCGGATCCATCATCGCCGCGTGGTAGATGTGTTCGACGTTTTCCGTCAGCAGGGCCTGAACCGTCAGTTCCTGAACGTTGATGTTGCTGCGCATCAGCGCGATCAGCTGCGGCGGGATGCCGGTGACGACCGTGGGCTGGAGCCCGTTCGAATCGACCAGCACCGGCACCTCCACCGCACATCCCGTGGGAAGCTGCGGGATGTATCCCTGATTGCGAATATTGCCGTAGATGACCGAGGGTTCGCCCGTCACCACCGAATTGACGATGGAGGAGGCATATTCGCGGCTGCTCTTCAGATCGAGCGTCTCGGCGGTCTTGAGCCGTTCGGCGTCGCGCTGCCAGCGGTCGATCTGCTCGACGCAGCGCTTGGGATATTCGTCGAGCGGGATGCCGAAACGCTCGATCAGGTCGGGGCGGTCGCGCTTGATGAACCATGGCGTGTATTCGGCGAAATGCTCCGAGCTTTCGGTGACGAAGTAACCGAGCCGGGTGAGCATCTCGTAGCGCACGCGGTTGGGGCAGCGCGGGTTCCAGCCGGGTTTCGGCGCCTTGCCGGACGCATAGGCCGCGAGCAGGTCGGGATAGAGATCGCGGTAGCTGCCATCGGCCATCCGCTCCTCGAACTTCAGGTAGAAAGCCATGTGGTTGATGCCAGCAGCCTTGTAGCGGATGTTCCCGACGGGAATGTCGAGGTCCCTGGCCAGTTCCTCGGCCGTGCCCTGCACCGAATGGCACAGGCCGACCTGCCGGATCGCCGGATATTTCGCCGCGATCGCCCAGGTGTTGATCGCCATCGGGTTGACATAATTCAGCATGATCGCATCGGGCGCGACCGCCAGCATATCCTCGCAGAGCGACCACAGGTGGGGCACCGTGCGCAGGCCGCGCATGATACCGCCGATGCCGAGCGTGTCGGCAATGGTCTGGCGCAGGCCGAATTTCGCCGGCACCTCGAAATCGATCACTGTCGAGGGCCGGTAACCGCCGATCTGGAAGCTGACGACGACGAAATCCGCACCGTCGAGGGCCGCGCGCTGGTTGTCGAAGGTCCGCACCGTGGCCTTGCCACCCAGCACTTCGGCCATCTTGCCAACGATGATCTCCGATTCCGCGAGCCGCTTCGGGTCGATATCCATCAGCCGGATTTCGGCCGAGGCAAGCGCGGGGCGCAGCAGGATATCGCCCGCTATATTGCGGGTAAAGACGGCCGAGCCCGCGCCGATGAATGTGATGACTGGTCTTGCCACTTGGAAGTTCCTTGTCGTGGTCAGGTTGCAATTTCAAAGGCCGCCCGCACGAGCCTGCGGGTATACTCCGTCGCCGGGTCCGACAGCACCTGCGCGGTCGGACCCTGTTCGACGATCTGGCCCTGCTGCATGACGATCACGCGGTGGCACAATGCGCGCACCACCTTGAGATCGTGGGAGATGAACAGATAGCTCAGGTCGCGCTCCTTCTGCAGCTTGCGCAGCAGCTCGATGATCTGCGACTGCACCGACAGGTCGAGCGCCGATGTCGGCTCGTCGAGCAGGATATATTCCGGCTCCAGCGCGATCGCCCGCGCGATGGCAAGCCGCTGGCGCTGGCCGCCGGAAAACTCGTGCGGAAAGCGCGAGGTGATAGTGTCCGGCAGGCCGGCATCGCGCAGCGCCGTCTTGCAGCGCTCCAGCCGCTCGGCGCCGCTTGCGCCGATACCGTTGACGACCAGCCCCTCCTCGATGATCTGGCGCACCGACATGCGCGGATTGAGCGAGGCGAACGGGTCCTGAAACACCACCTGCATGCGTTGGCGCAGCGGCTTCATCTGCTTGCGGGTGAAGCCGTCGATGCGCTGGCCGTCGAAAACCACCTCGCCCGAGTTGAGCTTGCCGAGCTTCTGCATCGCCATGCC
>NZ_JBKEAE010000047.1:0-2469 GCF_047971885.1 Tropicimonas sp.
GGGCATCGGCATCGAGCAGCACCGTGTTCTGCCGGATCACACCCGACTCGCGCAGCTTGCGGACACGGTTCCAGACCGGCGTCTTGGACGAGCCGACCTTGCGCGCGATCTCGTCCAGCGACTGGGCGGAATCGCGCTGCAATTCGGCAAGGATTTTCCGGTCGATTGCATCAATACGGGTTGTCATTCCAAATTGTCCCGGAATAGGGGGTTAATGTTCTTTCTGCTTTACGATGGCGGACTATCGTTCTTCTTTATCGGGATGTCTAGCCAATTCATGGAACAAAATTCTATATTCTGCGCAAGCAAAAAACCGGAGCCAGACCATGCGCCGCCCCTTCACGCCCAAGATCGTCACAGCCAACGCGTTGCTGGAAGGTGACGTCGTCTATCTGACCGAAGACGACCGCTGGTCGCGGCTCCATTCCGAGGCCGAACTGATCGAGGACGAGGCGCACGCAACAATCCGCCTGCTTGATGCGGAGCGCCAGCAGGGCATCGTCGTCGGCGCCTATCTGGCCGATGCCAGATCCGGACCCGACGGCCCCGAACCGGTGCATTTCCGCGAGGGCTTCCGCAGCCGGGGCCCGTCGAATTACCACCACGGAAAGCAAGCAGGAGGCCGCTGAGATGTATCGTTACGACGAATTCGATGCGGCCTTTCTTGCCGAGCGCAACGCGCAGTTCCGTGGCCAGGTGGCGCGCCGTATCGACGGCAGCCTGACCGAAGACGAATTCAGGCCGCTGCGCCTGATGAATGGGCTCTATCTGCAACTGCATGCCTACATGCTGCGGGTGGCGATCCCCTATGGCACGCTCGATTCGGCCAAGATGCGCAAGCTGGCCGAAGTCGCCGACCGCTGGGACAAGGGTTATGGCCATTTCACCACCCGGCAGAACATCCAGTACAACTGGCCCCGGCTTTCGGACGTGCCCGATATCCTCGATTCGATGGCCGAGGCCGGGCTGCATGCCATCCAGACCTCGGGCAACACGATCCGCAACGTGACCTCGGACCATTTCGCCGGCGCCGCCGCCGACGAGATCGCCGATCCCCGCCCCTATGCCGAACTGATCCGCCAGTGGTCCACAGACCACCCCGAATTCCAGTTCCTGCCGCGCAAGTTCAAGATTGCCGTCACCGGCAGCCCCAACGATCGTGTCGTGACCCGTTCAAACGACATCGGCCTGCGCATGGTCGAAAGCCACGGCAAACCGGGGTTCGAGGTGACGGTCGGCGGCGGGCTGGGGCGCACCCCGATGATCGGCAAGGTGATCCGCGATTTCCTGCCCGAAGGCGAATTGCTGCCCTATCTGGAAGCCATCGTGCATGTCTACAACCGCCATGGCCGCCGCGACAACAAGTTCAAGGCGCGCATCAAGATCACCGTACATGAAACCGGGCTCGACCGTTTCCGCACCGAGGTGGAAGAGGCCTTTCTGCGCACCCGCGGCGAGTTCGCCGGCGTCGACGAACGGGTGATCGCCCGTATCCGCGACCGGTTCGTGCTGCCCCAATTCGTCGAAGGCGGCGCCGAAGCCTATGATGCCGCGCGCCGGGATCCGGTCTTTCGCGCCTGGGCTGATACCAACCTGGCCGAACACCGCCACCCGGATTATTCCATCGTCACCGTATCGCTCAAGGCGCATGGCGAGACGCCCGGCGACGTGACATCGGCGCAGATGCGCGTTCTGGCCGATCTGGCCGGGCGGTACGGGCATGACGAACTGCGCATCAGCCACCAGCAGAACGTCATCCTGCCCCATGTGCGCAAGGCCGACCTGGCCACCGTTCACGCCGCGCTGAAGGCGGCGGGGCTCGGCACGGCCAATATCGGGCTCGCCTCGGACATCATCGCCTGCCCCGGCATGGATTACTGCGCGCTTGCCACAGCCCGGTCGGTCCCTGTCGCCCAGCAGCTTGCCCGGCGGATCGACGATCTGCGGATCGAACACGAGATCGGCCCGCTGCAAATCAAGATCTCGGGCTGCATCAACGCCTGCGGCCACCACCACATCGGAGATATCGGGGTTCTCGGACTCGACCGGGCCGGGGTGGAAAACTATCAGGTGACCCTCGGCGGCGACGCAAGCGAGAACGCCGTCATCGGCGAACGCGCCGGACCGGGCTTTGCCTATGACGAGATCGTGCCGGCGATCGAGCGAATCATGCTGGCCTATCTCGAACAGCGCGACGACGAAGCCGAGACCTTTGCCGAGACCTACCGCCGTCTCGGCGCGGCCCCGTTCAAGGAAGCCCTATATGGACCGGAGAAACAGCGCCATGCAGCCTGACATCCGCAGCATTCCGGCCGACCGCGCGGCGCGCGTCGCGGCAGAACTCGACGGCCTGAAGGGAGCGGCGCTTCTGGCGGCGGCGCTGGCGCATCCGCTGATGGGCAGGACGGCGATGGTCTCGTCCTTCGGAGCCGATTCGGTGGTGCTGCTGCATCAGATCGCCCAGGTCGA
>NZ_JBKEAE010000113.1:0-13072 GCF_047971885.1 Tropicimonas sp.
TGACCACGGCGACCACATCTGGGGCGGCCCTCCGGGATCGCCCGACGAGGACGGCGACCGCTTCGTCGAGATCTGGAACCTCGTCTTCATGCAATACGAGCAGTTCGAGGATGGCCGCCGCGTCGAACTGCCCAGGAAATCGATCGATACCGGCATGGGAATCGAGCGTGTCGCGGCGCTGCTGCAGGGCACGAACGACAATTACGCCACCGATCTGATGCGGGCGCTGATCGAGGCGAGCGCACATGCGACCTCGACCGATCCTGACGGACCGGGGCGGACGCATCACCGGGTGATCGCCGACCACCTGCGTTCGACCTCGTTCCTGATCGCCGACGGGGTGATGCCCTCGAACGAGGGGCGCGGCTATGTCCTGCGGCGGATCATGCGGCGCGCGATGCGGCATGCGCATCTGCTCGGGGCGCGGGATCCGCTGATGTACCGCCTGGTTCCGGAACTGGTGCGGCAGATGGGTGGGGCCTATCCGGAGTTGCAGCGCGCCCAGCCGCTGATCGCTGAGACGCTGAAGAGCGAGGAAACCCGATTTCAGCAGACGCTCGACCGCGGGTTGCGTCTGCTTGACGAAGAGCTTTCCGGCCTCCCCGAAGGGGCCGAGTTGCCCGGAAGCGCGGCGTTCAGGCTCTACGATACCTTCGGCTTCCCGCTCGATCTGACGCAGGACGCGCTGCGCGAAAAGAACCGCAGTGTCGATATCGAGGGCTTCGACGCCGCGATGGCCGAGCAGAAAGCCAAGGCGCGCGCCGCCTGGGCGGGCAGCGGCGAGGCCAGGGATGCGACGATCTGGTTCGATCTGGCCGAGAAGTTCGGAACCACCGATTTTCTGGGCTACGACACCGAAAGCGCCGAGGGCCAGATCCTGGCGCTGGTGCGCGACGGGGCCGAGGTGAAAAAGGCCGCCTTCGGCGATACGGTGCAGGTGGTTTTCAACCAGACGCCGTTCTATGCCGAATCCGGTGGACAGGTGGGTGACACGGGCGTGCTGGTGACCGAGAGCGGCAAGGCGCGGATCACCGACACCAGAAAGGTGGCGGGTGTCTTCATCCATTTCGCCGATGTCGTCGCGGGCGAAATCGTGACCGGTAGCGGCGCTGAGCTTGTGGTCGATCACGCTCGCCGCGGCGCCATCCGGGCCAACCATTCGGCGACGCATCTGCTGCACGAGGCGCTTCGCGACCGGCTGGGCGATCATGTCGCGCAGCGCGGTTCGCTCAACGCGCCCGACAGGCTGCGGTTCGATTTCTCGCATGGCGCGGCGCTGACGGCCGAGGACCTATCGGAGGTCGAGGCCGAGGTAAACGGCTTCATCCGCCAGAACTCACCGGTCGAAACCCGCATCATGACCCCGGACGACGCCCGCGCGATCGGGGCACAGGCGCTTTTCGGCGAGAAATACGGCGACGAGGTGCGCGTGGTGTCGATGGGCCGTGCCGATAGCGGCAAGGGGGCCGATGGCCGGACCTGGTCGATCGAGCTTTGCGGCGGTACCCATGTCGGGCAGACCGGCGATATCGGCCTGTTTGTCGCGCTTGGCGACAGCGCTTCGAGTGCCGGGGTGCGCCGGATCGAAGCGCTGACCGGCGAGGCGGCGCGGCAGTATCTGGCTGGCCAGGATCGCCGGCTGAACGAGGTTGCCGCAGCGCTGAAGGCGCCGCAGGCCGAGATCGTCGAGCGGGTGCGCACGCTGGTCGACGAGCGCAAGGCAATGCAGAACGAGATCGCCCAGCTTCGGCGCGAGCTTGCGCTTGCCGCTGGCGGTACCTCCGCAGGGCCGGAAACGCGCCAGATCGCGGGTGTGCCCTTTCTTGCGCAGGTGCTTTCCGGAGTCAGCGCCCGGGATCTGCGCGGCCTGATCGACGAACAGAAGAACCGCATGGGCTCGGGTGTGGTGCTGCTGATCGCCGACACCGGTGGAAAGGCCGCAGTCGCGGCCGGTGTGACCGACGATCTGGTCAGCCGCGTTTCGGCCA
Organism: Tropicimonas sp.; assembly: GCF_047971885.1. Lineage (NCBI taxonomy): Bacteria > Pseudomonadati > Pseudomonadota > Alphaproteobacteria > Rhodobacterales > Roseobacteraceae > Tropicimonas > Tropicimonas sp. The sequence goes on from NZ_JBKEAE010000113.1 coordinate 1,989, forward strand.
TCGATATCGCCAGAGCGGCGGTCGCCGAACTGGGTGGCGTCGGCGGCGGCGGCCGGCCCGACATGGCGCAGGGCGGCGGCAAGAGCATCGAGAACGCCGCAGCAGCGATCAGGGCGGCCGAAGCCGTGATAGGAGGATGAGATGCCCGCACTGTGGATAGCCCACGTCACCGTCACGGACGAGGAATCCTACATGAAATATGCCGCCCTCGCCAGCGAAGCGATTCGGGAGCACGGCGGCCGGTTCATCGCGCGCGGCGGCCGCTATGTCCAGCTCGAAGGGCGGGAGCGGCCGCGCAACGTGGTGGCGCGATTTCCCAGCGTCGAGGACGCCGAGAACTGCTATCGCTCCGATCTGTATCAGCAGGCGCTGTCGCATGCGCGCGGCGCATCCGAACGCGAGTTGCTGATCGTCGAGACGACGGAATAGCCCACCCGGACGCGGCGGGAAAAAGGCCGTTTCAAAGGGAGGCGGCCTGTTTGCTCTCCGGCATCACCCGGCGGCTCTGGCCTGTCGCTTGCGCTCGTGCGGGTCGAGGTGGCGCTTGCGCAGCCGGATCGCGTTTGGCGTGACCTCGACCAGTTCGTCGTCGTCGACATAGGCGATGGCCTCTTCGAGGCTCATCCGCACCGGGGGCGTCAGCCGCACCGCTTCGTCCGTGCCCGAGGCACGGATGTTGGTCAGCTTCTTGCCCTTGAGCGGGTTCACGTCGAGATCGTTGTCGCGGCTGTGTTCGCCGATGATCATGCCCTGATAGACCTGCTCCTGCGGGCCGATGAACATGCGGCCGCGTTCCTCGAGGTTCCACAGCGCATAGGCAACCGCGTCGCCCTGTTCCATCGAGATCAGAACCCCGGCGCGGCGCCCCGGGATCGGGCCCCTGTAGGGCGCCCAGGTGTAGAAGACGCGGTTCAGAACGCCGGTGCCGCGCGTGTCGGTCAGAAACTCGCCGTGATAACCGATCAGCCCGCGCGACGGGACATGCGCGATGATCCGTGTCTTGCCGGCGTTCTGGCGCATGTCGACCATCTCGCCCTTGCGCGGACCGGTCAGCTTTTCGATCACCGAACCGGCGAATTCGTCGTCCACGTCGACGGTCACTTCCTCGACGGGCTCCATCCGCGTGTCGTTCTCCTCGCGGAAAATGACCTGCGGACGCGAGACCGACAGTTCGAACCCCTCGCGGCGCATGTTCTCGATCAGAACGCCCATCTGCAATTCGCCGCGGCCGGCAACCTCGAAGGCCTCGCCGCCGGGCGTGTCGGTCACGCGGATGGCGACGTTGGTCTCGGCTTCCTTCATCAGCCGCTCGCGGATGACGCGCGACTGCACCTTTTTTCCGTCGCGCCCCGCCAGCGGGGAATCGTTGATCCCGAAGGTCACGCTGATCGTCGGCGGGTCGATCGGCTGGGCGGGCAGGGGGGCGTCGACCGCCAGCGCGCAGATCGTATCGGCGACAGTCGCTTTGGACATGCCGGCGAGCGTTATGATATCGCCGGCGATCGCCTGGTCGATATCCTGCATCGCAAGGCCCCGGAACGCCTGAATCCTTGACACGCGGAACTGCTCGATCTTCTGCCCGATGCGCGAAAGCGCCTGCACGGTCGCGCCCACCCTTATGGTGCCGGATTCGATGCGGCCGGTCAGCGTGCGCCCGATGAACGGATCGGCGCCCAGCGTGGTGGCGAGCATGCGGAAATCGTCGTCCTTGTGCTTCACCTGGCGCGGAGCGGGCACATGGTTGACGATCAGCTTGAACAGGGCGGACAGGTCCCTGCGCGGTCCGTTCAGTTCGGCATCCGCCCAGCCCGAGCGGCCCGAGGCGTAGAGATGCGGGAAATCGAGCTGATCCTCGTCGGCGTCGAGGCTGCCGAACAGGTCGAACACCTCGTCCAGCGCCCGGTCGGGTTCGGCATCGGGCTTGTCGACCTTGTTGAGCACGACGATCGGGCGCAGCCCCAGCGCCAGCGCCTTGGAGGTGACGAACTTGGTTTGCGGCATCGGCCCTTCGGCGGCGTCGACCAGCAGAACCACGCCATCGACCATGCTGAGGATACGTTCGACCTCGCCGCCGAAATCGGCATGGCCGGGCGTGTCGACGATATTGATCCGTGTTCCCTTCCACTCGACCGAGGTCGCCTTGGCCAGGATGGTGATGCCGCGCTCGCGTTCGAGATCGTTGCTGTCGAGCGCGCGTTCGGCAACCGACGGGTTTTCGCGGAAGGCGCCCGATTGCTTGAGCAATTCGTCCACCAGCGTCGTCTTGCCGTGGTCGACATGGGCAATGATGGCGATATTGCGCAATTCCATAAGGGCGTCCTTCGTGAATGTCGTGCGGGCGTTACCGTGCAGACGCAGAAAAGGCCAGCGCGAAAGCGCCCCTGTACGGTAGACAGGGCGAATGTCCGTGCCTGCCAGAGGCCGGCCGGTCAGCCGGCCAGCGTGATCAGCGCGTGGCGTTTCCGGCCGGCGGACAGCTTGATCGGCGCTGCGAGTGCGGCGGCGTCGATCATCAGGCCGGAATCGGTCAGCGGCGCATCGTCGATCCGGGCGCCGTTGTCGGCGATCAGGCGCTTGGCCTCCTTGCCCGATCGGGCAAGCCCCGAGCGGACAATAAGCTGGACGATGGAAATACCATCACCCACCTCGTCGGGGGTCAGCGTCAGCGTCGGCAGGTCATCTCCGATGCCACCTTTTTCGAAAACCGCGCGCGCGGTCGCCTCGGCGGCTTCGGCAGCTTCTTGCCCGTGCAGCAGCTCGGTGACCTGATTGGCCAGCAGGATCTTCGCCTCGTTAATCTCCGATCCCGCCAGCGCACCCAGCCGGTCGCACTCGTCGACCGGCAGTTCGGTGTAGAGCTTCAGGAACCGGCCCACATCGGCGTCGGTGGTATTGCGCCAGAACTGCCAGAACTCGTAGGGGCTGAGCATCTCGCCGTTGAGCCAGACCGCGCCGCCCTGGCTCTTGCCCATCTTGCGCCCGTCCGAGGTGGTCAGCAACGGCGAGGTCAGGCCGAAAATCTCGGTATCGAGCACCCGGCGGGTCAGGTCGATGCCGTTGACGATATTGCCCCACTGGTCCGAGCCACCCATCTGCAGCAGGCAGCCGTAGCGCCGGTTCAGTTCGAGAAAATCGTAGGCCTGAAGGATCATGTAGTTGAATTCGAGAAAACTCAGCGACTGCTCGCGGTCGAGCCGCGATTTCACGCTTTCGAACGACAGCATCCGGTTGACCGAAAAATGCCGCCCGATGTCGCGCAGGAAATCGAGGTAGTTCAGTTCGTCGAGCCATTCGGCATTGTTGAGCATCAGCGCCCCGTTCGGCGCGTCGGAATAGCTCAGGTAGCGGGCAAAGACCTGCTTCATGCCGGCGATATTGGCGTCGATCTGCTCGGGGCCGAGCAGCGGGCGCTCTTCCGAGCGGAAGGACGGATCGCCCACCTTGGTTGTGCCGCCGCCCATCAGGGTGATCGGTCTGTGACCGGTCTTTTGCAGCCAGCGCAGCATCATGACGTTGAGCAGATGCCCGACATGGAGCGAGGCCGCCGTGGCGTCGTAGCCGATATAGGCCGGCACCACCCCGGAAACGAGCGCATCGTCCAGCCCCTGCAGGTCGGTGCAATCGGCAAGGAACCCCCTTTCGATCATCGTTGCGATGAAGTCGGATTTCGGGTGGTAGGTCATCTGTCTTCGGTCCATTCTCGGGCTACAGGCGCCTGTCTAGCGGCGCAGGCAGCCGAGGGGAAGGGCATGTTGAAATCCGGTATGGTTCGGGCGCTCGGCACGATGTCGGGCACCTCGCTCGACGGTGTCGATGCCGCGGTGGTCGAAACCGATGGAGACCGGATCGAGGGTTTCGGGGAAACCGCCTATCGCCCCTATTCCGATGGCGAGCGGGCGGCGATCCGTTCCGCGCTTGGCCGCTGGCCGGGCGAGGAGCCGGTGGCGGTTGCGGCAGAGATCGTCGAGCGAGCCCATGCCGGAGTGATGGGTCGCTTTCGCGACGTCGATCTGGCCGGTTTTCACGGCCAGACTCTTGCGCACGATCCCGGCGGAAAAGGCACGCATCAGGCCGGCGACGGTCAGGCACTGGCTGAGGCGCTGGGGCTGCCGGTGGTCTGGGATTTCCGCAGCGAGGATGTTGCGCGTGGCGGGCAGGGGGCGCCGTTGGCCCCGGTCTGGCATTTTGCCCTGGCGCGCTGGATCGGGGCGAAGGCGCCGGTTGCCTTTCTCAATCTCGGCGGCGTGGGCAACCTGACCTGGGTCGATCCGCGCCTGGACCGGCCCGAGCGGCCCGGCGCCCTGCTGGCCTTCGATACCGGTCCGGCCAATGCGCCGCTGAACGATCTGCTTCACAAACGGCGCGGCGAGAGCTTTGACAGGGACGGGGCGCTGGCGGCGCGCGGCAGGGTGGACAGAGATATTCTGGGCAGGTTCTCGCGCCACGCATGGTTCGGCCGCGTTCCGCCGAAATCGCTCGACCGCGACGCGTTCGGCTTTCTCGACACCGAGGTCGCGGCGCTTTCCGATGCCGACGCGGCGGCAACCCTGACAGCCGCCACCGCCGTCGCCGTGGCGCGCGGGTCCGAACATTTTCCCCAACCGGTCGCGACGATTCTGGTCACCGGCGGCGGGCGCCATAACCCGGTGATGATGGAGCTGCTGCGCAAGGGGATGAAGTGCGCGGTCGTGCCGGTCGAATCCGTCGGGCTCGATGGGGACATGCTCGAGGCGCAGGCCTTTGCCTATCTGGCCGTGCGTGTGCAGCGCGGGCTTCCGACCTCGTTTCCGGCGACAACGGGGGTGCCCGGCCCGGTCTCGGGCGGCCGGGTTTCCGCGCCGCGCGGCGGCGTTTCGGCCGCCTGACCTGGCGCGGTCAGGCTACGGGAATATCGAATTCCTGCGGGGCGAGGGTGAACCCGTCGAACGAGAAACCGGGCGAAACGGTGCAGCCCGCCAGTGTCCATGCGCCGATGGGCCGGGCCGATTGCCAGTGGTTTCTGGCGATCACGATCTGCGGCGCCTGATTGGCGGCCAGGTTGGGGCCAAGGACATGTTCGCGTGCCGGGCCATCCGCGGTTTCGCTTACCGACAGGATCAGCGGCGATCCGGCGTAGAAATGCCAGATCTCGGTCGCGTCCACCCTGTGCCAGTGGCTGCGCTGTTCGCGCTCCAGAAGATAGTAGATCGCCGTGCCGGCCGAGCGGCCGCTTTCGGGGTCGTCGATCCAGGTCTGACGATACCAGCCGCCCTCCGGGTGACGTTCGAGGCCGAGGTGGAGGATGATCTGCGCGGGGAACATTTCCATTATTGGTCCGACTTTCGGGGATTGATGTTGCCGGGCGGCCGGCACGGCGGCAGGCAGGCGCCCCCTATGCCCGTTTCATCAGCGACAGAAGCGGAAGGTAGCACGCCGGGCTGCGGCTTACCCGCGCAGCGGCGGAACGGAAACGGCCCACCCGCAACTGGCGGATGGGCCGGAAAGGCTCTGACGGAACCTTATTTCAGGATCGACCTGCCGGCATAGATCGCCGATTCACCCAGCATTTCCTCGATACGGATAAGCTGGTTGTACTTCGCCAGACGGTCGGAACGCGACATCGAGCCGGTCTTGATCTGGCCACAGTTGGTTGCGACGGCCAGATCGGCGATGGTCGAATCCTCGGTTTCGCCCGAGCGGTGCGACATCACGCAGCTGTAGCGCGCGCGGTGCGCCATATCGACGGCGGCCAGCGTTTCGGTCAGCGTGCCGATCTGGTTCACCTTGACCAGCAACGAGTTGCCGACACCCTGACGGATGCCCTCGGCCAGACGGGCCGGGTTGGTGACGAACAGGTCGTCCCCGACAAGCTGGATACGGTCGCCGAGTGTGTCGGTCAGCAGTTTCCAGCCTTCCCAGTCGTCCTCCGAACAACCGTCCTCGATCGAGAAGATCGGGTAGTCGTTGCACAGCGCCTCGAGGTATTTGACGTTCTCGGCCGAGGTCAGCGACAGCCCTTCGCCCTTGAGCTCGTACTTGCCGTCCCTGAAATATTCGGTCGAGGCGGCATCGAGCGCCAGCACGATATCGTCGCCGGGCTTGTAGCCGGCGGTTTCGATGGATTTCAGAACGAAATCGAGCGCATCGCGGGTGGAACTGAGAGCGGGTGCAAAGCCGCCCTCGTCGCCGATCCCGGTGGCGTAGCCGGCGGCCGAAAGCTCTTTCTTCAGTGTGTGGAAGATTTCCGAACCCATGCGCACCGCGTCGTGGATCGAGCTTGCCGAGACGGGCATGATCATGAATTCCTGCACGTCGATCGGGTTGTCGGCATGCTCGCCCCCGTTGATGATATTCATCATCGGCACGGGAAGAACACGGGCGGCAGGGCCGCCGACATAGCGATAGAGCGGCTGGCCGGTGTATTCGGCGGCGGCCTTGGCGGTGGCGAGCGATACGCCGAGGATGGCGTTGGCGCCCAGACGGCCCTTGTTCTCGGTGCCGTCGAGTTCGATCATCGCCATGTCGACACCGATCTGGTCGAGCGCGTCGAAGCCCACCAGCGCCTCGGCGATTTCGCCGTTGACCGCGGCGACGGCCTGGCTCACGCCCTTGCCGCCGAACCGCGCCTTGTCTCCGTCGCGCTTTTCGACCGCCTCGTGAACGCCGGTGGAGGCGCCCGAGGGAACGGCGGCGCGCCCCATCGTGCCGTCTTCCAGCGTTACGTCGACCTCGACCGTCGGGTTGCCCCGGCTGTCGAGGATTTCACGTCCGTGAATGTCAATAATTGTGCTCATTACGACGGTCCTTTCCGTGCGGTCATTGAACTTGGGGCCCTCTTACCCCTGTAGGGCCCGGGTGAAAAGTGCGCGTTCCCGCGCAAGCGTGTAGAGCCCGGAGGCGATGATCAGCGCCGCTCCGGACAGGGTCATCAGGTCGGGGCGTTCGTGGAAGACGACGACACCGACGGCGAGCGCGAACAGAAGCCGGCTGTAGCGGAAGGGTGCCACCGCCGACAGATCGGCGATACGCACCGAAATCGTCAGCATGAAATAGCTGACGACGCCGATGGTCAGCGCCGCCGCGAGACCGCGCAGTTCCGGCATGCCCATTGGTTTTGCGCCGCCCGAAATCAACAGCATCGCGCCGCCCATCAGCACATAAGTGAAAAACCCCCAGGCCGAGACCTGAAGCGCCGAAACGGTCGGCGGGATCTTCGGCGTGGCGAGATCGCGCGCCGCAAGCCCGAATGCGCCCAGCACCGCATAGAGCATTGCCGGATCGAAGGTCTCGGCGCCCGGGCGGACGATCAGCAGCATCCCGGCGAAGCCGGCGGCGATCGCCAGCCAGCGCCGCCAGCCGACTGTCTCGCCCAGACACAGCGCCGCCCCGAGGGTGACGATCAGCGGCATCGACTGAAGGATCGCGGTGGCGGTTGCGATCGGGACCAGCGCCAGCGCGGTGACGAACCCGAAGGTCCCGACGATCTCGAACAGGTTGCGCAGGATCAGGGCGCCGTTGAGAAGCTCGCGGGAAAAGATGCTCTGGCGTTGCGAGAACGCCGCGACCGAGAAGATCACGAAGCCGCCGATGCCGATGAACAGCATGATCTGGCCGACCGGCAGCAATGCGGCGGTCTGCTTGATGAACATGTCCTCGAGCGCGAATCCGCCCATGCTCAGGATCATCAGGATCGCGCCGTGCAGGTTGTTCATCGGGGTTCCGGCATGTTCGGGTCTCGGCCTGTGTTCCTGCCTGCACTAGACCGGATGTTGGGCGATAACAAAGTGCCAAACCGCCGCTGCCGGCGATCTTCAGGCGCGTTTCAGGGGAACGCCGTAAAGCTCCAGCCGGTGCCCCATGAGGCGATAGCCGAGCCGCGCCGCGATACGTTCCTGCAACTCCTCGATCTCGGGGTCGCAGAACTCGATCACCTTGCCCGAGGTCATGTCGATCAGGTGGTCGTGATGATCGCGGTCCGCATCTTCGTAGCGCGCGCGGCCGTCGCCGAATTCCAGACGGTCGATGATGCCTGATTCCTCGAACAATTTGACCGTCCGGTAGACGGTGGCGATCGAAATCCTAGGGTCGCGGTCCGAGGCGCGGTTGTAAAGCTCCTCGACATCCGGGTGATCGCGGGAATCGCCCAGAACTTCGGCGATCACGCGACGCTGGCCGGTCATTCGCAGGCCTTTGGCCTCCAGCCGCTCCAGAATGGTCATGCTCATGTCGCTCGTCCCCGGTTTCGAGGGGCGAATCTAGCCGATGAACTCCCAAAGGAAAAGGCGCGCGGCGCCTGCCTCAGCGCTGCCGCCGCGCCAGAAAGGCGAGCCGCTCGAACAGGTGCACGTCCTGCTCGTTCTTCAGCAGCGCACCGTGCAGCCGGGGCAGGGCATCGGCCCCGCCGCGGCGCAGGTCCTCGGCATCCAGGTCTTCGGCCAGAAGCAGTTTCAGCCAGTCCAGCGCCTCGGAGGTGGAGGGCTTTTTCTTCAGCCCCTGCTGGTCGCGGATTTCATAGAACTGGGTCAGTGCCGTGGCCAGAAGCGCCTGCCTGATACCGGGGAAATGCACCTCGACGATCTGTTTCATCGTCTCGACATCGGGAAAGCGGATGTAGTGGAAAAAACAGCGGCGCAGGAAGGCGTCGGGCAGTTCCTTTTCGTTGTTCGAGGTGATGATGACGATGGGGCGATGAGTGGCGCGCACGGTTTGCCCGGTTTCGTAGACGTGGAATTCCATCCGGTCGAGTTACTTCAACAGATCGTTGGGAAAATCGATATCGACCTTGTCGATCTCGTCGATCAGCAGAACCACCTTGCCCGGGGCCGAAAACGCCTCCCACAGCTTGCCGCGCCGGATGTAGTTCGCCACGTCATGCACGCGTTCCTCGCCGAGCTGGCTGTCGCGCAGCCGGCTGACCGCGTCGTATTCATAGAGCCCCTGCTGGGCGCGGGTGGTCGATTTTATGTGCCATTCGATGATCGGCAGGCCCAGGGCCCCGGCCACCTGCCGGGCCAGTTCGGTCTTGCCGGTGCCGGGTTCGCCCTTGACCAGCAGCGGGCGTTCCAGCGTCACCGCCGCATTGACGGCGATCTTCAGGTCATCGGTTGCAATATAGGTTTCAGTCCCGGTAAATTTCATTTGTTTTCATTCCTTTGGAATGCGCTGTTCGAGTGACGCCCGGCCCGGTTTTCATCTACTCTGCCTGCGCTTTTTGCCCGTGACAACCCAAACTGCTTGGAGTAATCACCGCGCCAAGGGAGAAATAAGCCTGTGACCGATCGACCAGTGAACGAGAAAGTGCCTGTCAGCGGCCATACGCACCTGACGCAGGCTGAAGCGAAAGAGGGAGCGGTGATGAAACAGGAAAGCTTTCTTCCGAAGGACTACCATCCTGCCGAAGACGAACCTTTCATGAACGAGCGTCAGCTCGAGTATTTCCGACGCAAGCTGATGGTCTGGAAAGAGGACCTGCTGGCCGATAGCCGCGACACGATCGAAGGGCTTCAGGACAGTACCCGCAACATTCCCGACGTTGCCGACCGCGCCAGCGAAGAGACCGACCGTGCGCTTGAACTCAGGACGCGCGACCGTCAGCGCAAGCTGGTGGGCAAGATCGACGCCGCGCTGCGGCGGATCGAGAACGGCGAATACGGCTATTGCGAGGAGACCGGCGAGCCGATCTCGCTCAAGCGGCTCGACGCCCGGCCGATCGCGACGCTGAGCCTCGAAGCGCAGGAACGTCACGAACGCCGTGAAAAGGTGCATCGCGACGATTGATATCGGGTGTCCGGCCCGCAGGCCCCGCAGGGGAATAGTGTGAACGCGCCGGGATGCCTCCCGGCGTTTCCCATTCAGGAGTATCCAGATGAGCCTGACAGGGCAGGAAATTATCGTCCTCGGTGCCGGTATCGGCGGGCTGGCGGCGGCACGTGCGCTGGCGATGCGTGGTGCCAGGGTCGCCGTGATCGAGCGTGCGCCGGCAATCACCGAGGTAGGGGCCGGCATTCAGGTCTCGCCCAACGGCGGGGCGGTGCTGAACGCGCTGGGGCTGGGCGAAGCTTTCGGGAAGATATCGGTTTCCTCGCGGGGGGCGGTGCTGCGCGACTATCGGCACGGCGACGAGGTGCTGCGGCTCGATCTGGCGAAATACGGCCGCTTCGGTCTGGTGCATCGCGCCGATCTGATCGGCCTGCTCGAACAGGGCGCGCGCGACGCCGGGGTGGATATCCGGACCGGCCAGAACGTTTCGTCGGTCGACCTGTCGGGCGACAGGCCGGTTCTGAACATCGATGGTGGCGCGCCGGTCGAAGCGCCGCTTCTGGTAGGCGCGGACGGGCTGCATTCGCGGGTGCGCGCTGCGTTGCTGGGCCCCGAGACAGCGGTTTTCACCGGCAATATCGCCTGGCGTGCCCTGCTTCCTGTCGAACCCGGCGCTGTCCCGGACGAGGCGCAGGTCTTCATGGGACCGGGCAAGCACCTTGTCGCCTATCCGCTGCGCGATGGAACGGTTCTCAACCTTGTCGGCACGCAGGAACGCAAGGAATGGCTGGCCGAGGGCTGGAACCACAAGGGCGATCCCTTCGCCTTTCGCGAAATCTTCCGCGACTTCGGGCAGCCGGTGCGGGGCTGGCTGGAGAGGGTGGAAAACGTGATGGTCTGGGGGTTGTTCCGCCATCAGGTTGCGCCGCACTGGTATCGCTCGGGCGCCGCGTTGCTGGGGGATGCGGCGCATCCCACGCTGCCGTTCCTGGCGCAGGGGGCCTGCATGGCGCTGGAAGATGCGTGGGTTCTGGCGGAATCGCTGGCTGAAGCCGGCAGCACCGATGCGGCAATGGCCCGTTACCAGACGCTGCGCAAACCGCGCTGCAGGCGGATCGTCGATGCGGCAACCGCAAATGCCCGCAACTATCACCTGCGCAGCGCTCCGGTCCGGATGGTCGCCCATACCGGGCTGCGGCTGATCCAGAAGGCATCGCCCCGTTTCATGGCCGACAGGTTCGCCTGGCTCTATACCTGTGACGTGACGGCGCGCTAGCCGGACCGGTCGTCGCGGGCGAGCGGGTGATGCTCCAGCACCAGCTTCTTCAGACGTTCGTCCAGAACAT
>NZ_JBKEAE010000001.1:0-7545 GCF_047971885.1 Tropicimonas sp.
GCGGGCAGGCGGCGGTGATCAACATCAATTCGGTCGGCTATGGCGGCATGAGCTTCCTGCGCAAGCGTTCGGAGCTTTGCCTGCATGCGCATCGCAACGGCTGGGACATCCTGACCCGCCACCCGGCACTCGGCATGGAATTTCGCGCCTATCAGAAGATCTGGCGCCTGCTCGGGGTGGACCAGTTTCAGGTCAACGGCATCGCAGCGAAATACTGGGAGCCGGACGACAGCTTCGTGCGTAGCTTCGACGAGTGCCTGACGCCGATCTTCTCTGATGCCGACCGGGCGCTGCCCGTTGTTTGCTCCGGCCAGTGGGGCGGGCAGGCGCCCGAAACCTGGCGCCGGACGGGCGGGCGGCTCGACCTGATGTACCTCGGCGGCGGCGGCATCCATGGCCACCCGATGGGGGCGAAGGCCGGGGTGACGGCGATCCGCCAGGCATGGGAAGCGGCGGAGGCAGGGATCGAGCTGACGGTCTATGCAGAGAGCCACCCGGAGCTGGCAGCGTCGCTGGCGAAGTTCGGGAAATAGGCCGGTTCGCCGCAGCGTCGCCCGGGCTCAGTCCGCCGGTCCGATGCGCGGTGCGACGGGTATCGCGGCAAGGGCGAGCAGACCCGATATCAGCAGGATCCACATGATCACCAGTGACGGGTCGCCTGCCTGCGCAAGCGCGCCGCAGGAAAGGACAACCGCCGCCGCAACCGAATACGTGATCGCTGCATAGAGCGATGCGAGCCGGCCCTGCGTCGCCGGCGAAGCGCCGCGCGTCAGCCTCAGCAACGCCGTCCGATAAGCCAGGCCGGCCCCTGCCCCCACCAGCGCGAAGCCGGCAACACCGGTGGAAATCGCCCCGAACCGGGCCGCGACGAGAATCGATGCGACACCCAGAGCCAGGGGGCCCATTCCCGAAACCCACGGCATCCGGCGTGCCAGCCAGGGAGTTGCAAGCTGGGCGATCAGGCTGCTGGACAGCAGCACCGGGATACCCAGCGCCTGCACCAGTGGAAGGTTGTGATCGGAAAAGTACGTGGGCAGGAACACGATGGCGGCACTGATTGCAATCCAGGCCAGGCTACCCGTCATCAGCACCGCATGCTGACGCCTCAGCACCGGGCGTACCGGCGCCCCCGGGGCGGAATCACCGCCGATGAGCCGGCGGTTTTCGGCCCGGCGCGCCAGCAGAAGCGCGACAAGCGGGATGGCAAGCAGCGCGCAGGCGACCGCATGGAACTGAAAGCAAAGCGCGGTCGCCCGGACGCCGGTCGCCTGAAGGACGATCTCCGACACCGTGGTACCCAGGATGGCGCCGGCCAGATTGCCGGTTGCCGACAGCGCCCTGCCGCGCACGCCGATGGCCGCAACAACCAGCGCCGATGCGGCGCCGGTGCCGATACCGCCGGATAACCCGGCAAGCATCCTGCCTGCCAGAATTCCCCGCACCGTTCCGGTGGCGAGTAGCAGATCCGACGCGAATGAAAGCGCAATCGCCGCAACCAGCATCGCAGGCGCCCGGCGCGCAAGAGACGGGTGTGCGGCGATGAACAGGGCCGATACCAGCGCCGCGACATAGATGAAAAACGTCAGCGTCACGGTCAGCGACGAAAAACCCAGCACATCGCGATAAACCGGCAACAGAGGTGTCGTCGCATTGGTTCCGGCAAGCAGCAGGATGAAACCTGCGGCGCAGAGTACCGCCTGAAGGCGCGCGCCACGGGCGGTTGCGGGATCGCTGGGCGTTTCCATCGCCGCTATCGCGGGCCTCCGCCGGCGCGGACCCAGCTGAAGAAATCCTCCGAACCCATCTGCCCGCCTTTCAGCGCGATTTCGAGCCCGTCATGGAAGCTTTCGCCATGACCGGTACAGATCGAGGCGCCGGGAATCGTCGGGGCCAGTGCGACCAGCGCCTCGAGCCCCAGTTGCGCCATGCCGTAGCCCGACGTGTCGCCGCCGGAAATCACCGCGCGCTTCAGCCCGCTTGCGCGCAGGATACCGTCGAGGATCCGCCCGAGCGCCGTTCCGATCCGGGCATTGGCCTCGCCGGCATCCAGGGCGTTTTCCGACAGTGCGCGGCGGAACGCGCCGACCGCCGGATCGTCCGGGCCGCTGGCCGAATGGACAAGCGGGCTGAGGCCGCGCGCCGCAGCCCCGGCACCTTCGGCCACAAGGCGCTCGATCTGCGCTTCCTGCTCCCCGGGCGCGCCGCAGACGCAGGTTGCCGGAAAATGCAACAGCGCAAAACCGTCCGCACCGGCATGGGCAAGCTGCTGTGCGGTGATCGGCGAGACCGAGCCCGAGACCGCGGCAATCGCCCCGACCTTCCCCGCACTTCCGGCGGGTGCCGCCGCGCCGAGCATCCCCGCCGCGATCCAGTGCCGCACGAGCGCGTATTCGACACCCTGACTGCCGACGACAAAACCGAGCCGGTCACGATTTTCCCAGATCAGCCGGCCAGCGGCCTCCTCGGACGCCGCGTCCATCGAATCGATGGAAAGAAGCCGTGCACCCCCGGCCAGCGCGGCCTCGAGCGCACCCTGCGGATCGGCCGCAAGCATCTCGAGATCGATCAGCGCCGAGGGCAGATCCGTCTGACGCGTGATATGCCGCAACAGGTCCGCCTCGTCCATCGGCGTGACCGGATGGCGCGACATCACCGGATGCCGGTCGAGCCGGAAAACACCCTCCGGCGTACCGGCAAAAAGGTGCCCGAAGGCCTGATACCGCCGCATCTGCGGCGCCGCCGTAAGCATCGGAACCGCCGATACCGGGCGTATCCCGAGCGCCACCTCGGTCGCCGCGCCAATCGAGCCGACATCCGGCGCCGAATCGAAAGTCGAGCAGATTTTGTAATGCAGGACCGGAGCACCCTGGGCATGCAGCCATTCCAGTGGTTCCGGCAGGTTTTCCACCATCCAGTCCGGGCTTTTCGACCGCGCGGTGGAGGCGATGCCGATGGCCCGCGCACCTCCGAACCGCGCCCGGACCGCCTCGGACGGGATGCCGGTGAACAGCACCGTCGGCACGCCGGCAAAGGCCAGAACCTCCATCACCGCGGCGGAGCCTGTGAAATCGTCACCGTACCAGGTGACCCATGGGGTCGCTGTGGCTGTTTTCTGTAAGGGTCCGGGCATCGTTCCTCTCTCTGGGTTTCGCTGTGGCCGGCGCGCGATCCATCCGCTATTGACAATCATATTACATTGTTATCTTATCATACCAGTTTTGCAAGATCAGACGAAAAGTGCTGGAGGAGATTCCATGACAGCAGTTGCATTGTTCGGCGCGGGCGGAAAAATGGGTATCCGTCTGGGCAAGAACCTGGCCAGGACGGATTTCGAGGTGCGGCATGTCGAAGTGTCGGAGGCGGGCAAGGAACGTCTGAAAACCGAGATTGGCGCAAATGCCGTGCCCGCAGACGCCGCGATCGCCGGCGCCGATGTCGTCATCCTTGCCGTGCCCGACACGGTGATCGGCAAGGTGGCGGCAAATCTCGTGCCACAGCTTGCGTCCGGCACGATGGTTGTCATCCTCGATGCCGCCGCTCCCTATGCCGGCTATCTGCCCGAGCGCGCCGACATCACCTATTTCATCTCCCATCCCTGCCATCCGGTGATCTTCAACTATGGCGGAACCGATGCTGAACTGCACGACCATTTCGGCGGTATCGCCGCTCCGCAGGGTGTGGTCAACGCGCTGATGCAGGGACCGGAAGAGCATTATGAGCTTGGTGACCGGATCGCCCGCGCCATCTATGCGCCGGTCAACAACACCTATCGCTGCACGGTCGAGCAACTGGCCTATCTCGAACCCGGCCTGTCGGAGACGGTCTGTGCCTCGCTGCTGACCGTGATGAAGCAGGCGATGGACGAGGTGGTAAAGACCGGCGTCTCGGAGGATTGCGCCCGCGATTTCCTGCTCGGCCACATGAACATCCTCGCCGCGGTGATCTTCGGCGAGGTTCAGGGTGTGTTCTCGGACGCCTGCAACAAGGCGATTGAATTCGGGGTGCCGGCGCTGATGAAGGACGACTGGAAGCGCATCTTCGAGCGCGACGAAATCCTGGAAAGCGTCAGGCGCATCACCTGAAACAGGCACTACCGAACGGCGCGCAACAAAGCGCGCCGCCCGATCCACGGTCATTTCAAGGGAGGACTCGTATGACCCGTCTGACAGTTTCCGCCATGCTTCTTGCCGGGGCGGCGGCAATCGCGATGCCGGCTTCGGCAAAGAACCTGAACCTCGGTTTCACGCCGCCGCTCGACAGCCATTACGGCGATGCCGGCCGCGCCTTCAAGGAAACCATCGAAACGCTTTCGGGCGGGGACATCACCGTCTCGATCAAGCCCGCCGGGGCGCTCGGCGGTGAGCGGGATGTGATCGAGGGACTTCAGATCGGCACGGTGGAACTGACGATTTCGTCGACCGGCCCGATCGGCAATTTTGTCCCCGAGGTTTATGCACTCGATTTTCCCTATCTTTTCAACAGCTACGAATCGGCGCACGAGATCCTCGACGGCCCGATCGGTCAGGAGATCCTCGCCAGGTTCGATGACGCTGGCCTGGTCGGCCTGGCCTGGTCGGAAAACGGATTCCGGCATGTTACCAATTCCAAACGGTCCATCGCCAAGCCGGAGGACATGCAGGGCATCAAGCTGCGGACGATGGAGAACGAGGTGCACATCGCGGCCTTCAAGGCGCTCGGTGCCGCCCCGACCCCGATGAGCTGGACCGAAGTGCTGACTGCGCTTCAGCAGGGCACCATCGACGGGCAGGAAAACCCCGAGCAGATCATTACCGTCAACAAGATGTGGGAAATACAGAAATACGCGACCCTGACCGGGCACGCCTATTCGCCCGCCGCCGTGGTGATGTCCAAGATCCACTGGGACGGGCTGAGCGAAGAGGAACAGGGCTGGATTCGCCAGGCCGCACAGGCGGCGGCCGACGCGGCGCGTGCAACCGTCGCGGCGAAGGAACAGGCCGGGGTCGAGGAAATGCGTGCCAACGGCATGGATGTCGTGACCGAGATCGACAAGGGCGCCTGGGCCTCGGCCGTCCAGCCGGCTTATGACGAATATGCCGACAAATACTCGCCGGAATTGCTGCAACGCATTCGCGACGCGCAGAAATAACCGGAAATCGAACCGGGGGCGCCGCAAATGGCGCCCCCGGTTTTACAAGGGGCAGGTCAGCCCCATGGGAGGAACGGTCTTGAAAGCTCTTGCAACCGCGGGCGAAGCCCTGGTGCGCCTGACCCACAACCTGTCGGCGCTCCTGCTTGCCCTCGCCACGATTCTTGTCTTCATACAGGTGGTTACCCGCTTCATTCTCGGCGATGCAGCCGTCTGGTCCGAAGTTCTGGCGCGCGGCCTTATCATCTGGTCCACGTTTCTTGTCGCCGGGGCCGCCTTTCGCACCGGCACGATGATTCCGATCGATTTCCTGCGTTCGCTTCTGCCGCCCAAGGGGCAGATCTGGGTGATCCGCCTGGTCGTCGTGCTCACGCTGATCTTCCTTGGCGTTCTGGTCTGGTACGGATGGGCGATGGCCGAACGGGTACAGAACCAGCGCGTTGCCATGCTGAACGTCTCGATGTCGGTATTCTACTACGCCATTCCGGTCGGGGCGCTCTGCGCCATCCCGGGTGTTCTGCTGCGCTATGCCGATGCCGAAAGGGGGCTGGCATGAACTTCGCGCTCGCCTTCTTCCTGATCCTGTTCTTTGCCCTTTCCGTTCCGGTTGCGGTGTCCATCGGGCTCGCCTCGGTTTTCTCGATCCATTTCTTCTCGAACCTGCCGCTGCTTGTCGTGCCGCAGAAGATGTTTACCGGGCTCGACAGCTTTCCACTGATGGCCGTGCCGTTTTTCATCCTCGCCGGGGTCATCATGACCCACGGCGGGATCTCCGAGCGCCTGGTCGATTTTGTCAAGGCGCTGATCGGCGGCATACAGGGCGGGCTGGCCAGTTCCTGCGTGCTGACCTGCATGGTCTTTGCGGCGATCTCGGGCTCGTCGGTCGCCACCACCTTCGCCATCGGATCGATCCTGATCCCGGCAATGGTCAAACACGGCTACCCGACGCCGATGGCCGCCGCCATTCAGGCCTCCTCCGCCGAACTTGGAGTGATCATCCCGCCGTCGGTGCCGCTGATCCTCTATGCCGTCTCGACCGAAACCTCGATCACCAAGCTGTTCATGGCCGGGCTGGTGCCGGGCGTGACCGTGGCGCTCGGGCTTGTCCTGATGGTGCAGATCTGGTGCCGCATCAAGGGTTACGGCCGGAACGACGGCGACAGCCGGGTTCCGCTGCCGCAGGCGACATACCGGGCATTCGGGGCGCTTCTGATGCCGATCATCATCATCGGCGGCATCTACGGCGGCATCTTCACGCCGACCGAGGCGGCAGCCGTATCGGTTGTCTATGCGCTTGTCCTGTCGGTGTTCTGGTATCGCGAGATCAGGCTTTCCGAACTGCCTGCCCTGTTCCGTCAGGCGGCGAAATCCTCGGGTGCGGTGATGTTCATCATTGCGGCCGCGTCGCTCTTCAGCTTCCTGATCAGCCTTTCGGGCCTGCCGGATGCCGTCGGAGCTTGGTCGAAGGAGACGTTCTCGTCCTACATCACCTTCCTGCTCGGTATCAACGTGCTGCTGTTCTTCGTCGGCATGTTCATCGAAACCTCGGCCGCCATTCTGGTCCTGGCGCCGATCCTGACACCGGTGGCAATGAGTTTCGGCATCGACCCGGTGCATTTCGGCGTCGTGATCGCGGTGAACCTGGCTCTGGGCATGTTCACGCCGCCACTCGGGGTGAACCTCTTCGCCGCCGCGCAGGTTGCCGACATGCCGGTTCAGAAGATGTTCACCAGCCTTGCCTGGCCGATCCTGGTGGTGGTCAGCGTTCTGTTGCTGATCACTTATACGCCGGCACTTTCCATCGGCGTGGCGAACCTGCTCATGTAATCCCCGACGTCGTTCCGCGCCGCCCTTGACAGGCGGTGCGGAGCAGCAGGCTTATGAATGATTGAAGTGGTCTTGGAAAATCGGACAGTTGGCTAAGGTGTATCCCAGACCTTTTGGAGGGATACGAGATGGCGAAACGCCGGAAGTTCACAGATCAGTTCAAGGCGCAGGTTGCGCTAGAAGCGTTGCGCGGAGATCGGACGATCCAGGAGATCGCCGCGAAGCACCAGGTGCACCCGAACCAGGTGAGCACGTGGAAGCGGCAGGCAGTCGATGGCATGGCCGGTGTGTTCGCGCGCGGCGGCAAGCCTGACGGCGCGACCGAGGCGGAGGTGAAGGAGCTTCACGCCAAAACCGGGAGGTTGGCGGTCGGGAACGATATATCCAAGCGACTGAATATTGATTACATTGAGTTATGAGCTATCCGATTTCATTTCGCCGTCATGTTCTTGCGGTCAAGGAGCGCGAAGGGCTGACATTTTCCGAAGCGGCCGAGCGGTTTTCTGTGGGTATTGCCAGTCTGGTGCGCTGGAGCGGGAGGCTTGAGCCCAGGGCTTATCGCCGTGAGCGTGGCCTGAAGATTGATCTTG
>NZ_JBKEAE010000080.1:0-62323 GCF_047971885.1 Tropicimonas sp.
GCGTCCGGCACCATGGTGCGCAGCTTGAGCAGGCGGAAGACCCGCGCGTCGCGGCCGATGCGGTCCTGGCGGAAGAAGGCGGGGCCACCCTCGAGACGCACGGCCAGCGCCATCAGAAGGACCAGCGGAACGGTGATCGGGGCGGTCGCGACGACCAGCAGGATATCGAGCAGGCGCTTGCCGAAATGGGCGTAGAGTCGGGGTCTGGGAAGGAGTACGGCGGGAATCGCCTTTGGGTTGATCTGCTCCGAAAAATCCTGGGGCATAAATAATCTCCTGAATCGTCAACGGCGGCAAATCCGCCTCACTTTTCTATGCACCCCCCAATAGTATCAAATTTTCAGGAAAGGCACAGAAAAATTGCCGCGACCGCGTTCATTTACTCAACATAAACCATATTACCCTCTGAAGCCGGACTTATAAGGTCGGGTTATCCTGACTGTCCTTGGGATACTCAAAAGGCCATCTCTCACGCGCGCCGCCGAGTCGCGAAGACATGCCCGCCATGGCCCGCCACGACAGGGGCGATTCGGATCGTCCGCGCCGGGGTGCGGTTCCGGCAATCGGCCCCGCAGGCTTCCCGCATAGGATGAGCGGCGCGCCGGGCCCGGACCGGATCGCGACAAGGTGCGCCGACATGTGTCGTCTGGAGAAGGTATTTTGATGTTGTGCAATTTTTCAGTTACCCATGCCGCGCCACCTGGCGGCGGGAACCTGGCGCAGCGCGCGATACCGGACCCGGCGCGACCTCGGAAGGAACGATCCGACATGTCGGACGAGATGTATGCACCGTTCTTCGGCCTCTCCCGAAGACCGTTCACCCTGTTGCCGGATCCGGCCTTCATGTTCTGGTCGCCGCAGCACCAGCGGGCCTTTTCGGTGCTCGAATACGGGCTGATGTCGCGGGCGCCGATCACGCTGATCACCGGCGAGGTGGGGGCGGGCAAGACGACGCTGGTGCATGCGCTTTTGCAGAACATGCCGGCCGAGTTCCGGGTCGGCCTGATCTCCAACGCCCAGGGCGACCGGGGCGAGTTGCTGCAATGGGCGCTGCACGCGCTCGACATTCCCTTCGACGAAACCGCGAGCTACGTGCAGAACTTCCGCAAGCTGCAGGATTTCCTGATCGCCGAATATGCCGCCGGCCGCCGGGTGGTGCTGATCTTCGACGAGGCGCAGAACCTCAGCCGGGACCGGCTGGAAGAGCTGCGCATGCTGACCAATATCAATTCGAACCGGGACGAGATCATCCAGCTCATCCTGGTCGGGCAGCCCGAGCTGCGCGCCATCGTGCGCAGCCCCGACATGCGCCAGCTGGCCCAGCGGGTTTCCGCCAGCTTCCATCTGGCCGGGCTGGACGAGGCGGGAACGGCGGAACTGATCCGGCACCGGCTGCGCATGGCCGGCGGTACCGGCGGCGAGATCGCGCCGGAGGCGATCGTCAGGATTTACCAACGCACGCGGGGGGTGCCGCGGCTGATCAACCAGCTGGCCGATTTCGCCATGCTATATGCATGGACGGCCGAGGAAACGGTTGTCTCGGCGGACGATGTCGCCCAAGTGATCGCAGACGGCGTGTTCTTCTACGACGCCGCCGATGAAGAGGTTGATGGCTGAATGGACGATCTGAGGTTCTATCTGTCCCGGTTCCTGCGGCGCTTTCACTGGTTTCTGGTCATCGCCGTGGCGATGTCCGCGGTGGCGGTCACCATCGCGCTGACCCTGCCGCCGGCCTATGTCAGCGAGGTGCGGATGCTTGTGGAATCCCAGCAGATCCCCGACGATCTGGCGGGATCGACCGTCGCCACGCCGGCGCCGGAACTGTTGCAGATCATCGAGCAGCGCCTGATGACGCGGGAGAACCTGCTCGATATCGCGCACCAGCACCGGGTGTTTCCGGATCAGGACAAGATGAGCCCGGACGAGATCGTGCAGGCGATGCGGGCGCATACCCAGATCCGGAGCCAGTCCGGGTCCGGACAGGCCACCGTGATGGCGATCCGCTTCGAGGCCTACCGGGCCCCGATCGCCGCCGCGGTTCTCAATTCCTATCTGTCGCTGATCCTCGAAGAGGAAT
This sequence comes from Tropicimonas sp., assembly GCF_047971885.1. Classification (NCBI taxonomy): domain Bacteria; kingdom Pseudomonadati; phylum Pseudomonadota; class Alphaproteobacteria; order Rhodobacterales; family Roseobacteraceae; genus Tropicimonas; species Tropicimonas sp. Next base: position 2,078 of record NZ_JBKEAE010000080.1, read on the forward strand.
CGCGGTTCCGGACGGGCCGCGCGGAATCGACCCTGGATTTCTTCCAGCAGCAGGCGACGCAACTCAACGAACAGCTCGACGAGACGAGCCGCAAGGTGCTGGAATTCAAGAACGCGCATTCCGGCGCCCTGCCCGAGACGCTGGATTTCCAGATGTCCGAAAGGGCCTCCATGCAGGAGCGGATCTCGCGGATCGACGCCAATGTCACGTCGCTGGAAAACCAGCGCAAGCAGCTGCAGCTGATCTACGAGACGACCGGCTCGGTTGCAAATGCGGGCCTGCCGGCAACGCCGCGCGAGCAAAGGCTCCGGCAACTGGAGATGCAGCTTCTCGAGGCGCAGGGAATCTACAGCGAGACGAGCCCGCGTGTCCGCCAGTTGCGCGCGCAGGTCGAGCAGGCGAAAGCCGCAGTCGAAGCCGAGACGCAGGCCGGCTCCGGCGCGACGCCGGGCGAGGCGCCGGCCGGCCCCACGGACGCCTCGTTCCGCATCCAGCTTGCCGATATCGAATCGCAGATCTCGATCCTCGAAGAGCAGAAACGGAAACTGGAGGCCCGGGTGGCGGAACTGGACATTGCGATCGGCCAGACCCCGGCCAACGGCGTGGTTCTCGAAGGCCTGCTCCGGGAGCAGATGAATATCCAGAACCAGTACACTCAGGCGGCGGCCAATCTGGCGCGCGCAAGCACCGGCGAGCGGATCGAGGTCATGTCGCGCGGCCAGCGGATCACGGTGGTGGAACCGCCGACGGTGCCGGACGAGCCGACGAAACCGAACCGCAAGAAGATCGCGGCGGCCGGTATCCTGCTGGGCATCGCCGGCGGGGGCGGTCTGGTCTTCCTGCTGGAATTCCTCAACCGTTCGCCGAAACGCCCCGAGGATATCGTCTCCTGGTTCGAGGTCATGCCGATCGCCACCATCCCCTATGTCCAGACGCAGCGGCAGCTTGTGGTGGAACGCAGCCTGAAACTGTCGCTTCTCCTGATCATCCTGGTGGGCGTGCCGGTCGCGATCTATCTGGTGCACCTCTATTATCTCCCGCTCGACCTGATCGCCGACAAGGTGATGAACAGACTGGGGGTGCGCCTGTGACCCCGAACAAGACCGCCCGCCGGAAGGAGCGCTGACATGGACCGTTTGCAACTGGCTATCCAGAAAGCGCGGGCGCAACGCGCCGAAGCCGCCCATCAGCCTGCCCCCGCCGCAGCGCCCGCGGCACCCGGCGCCGCCGGTCCGCTGCGCAACGCTCCGGCCACGCCGGCGCCAGCCACGTTGTGGGACGATCTCGAACCGCTGGATTCAACCGCCCCGGCGCTGCGGCGCAACCGTCTGATCGCGGTCGACAGGGGGCGCGGCGCGGCCCCCTACGATCTTCTGCGGACCCGGATGCTGCATCAGGTCCGGATGAACGGGTGGCGCCGCATCGGGATCGTTTCGCCGACCAGCGGCTGCGGCAAGACCACGGCGGCGGCCAACCTCGCCTTTGCATTCTCCCGCCAGGCGGACATCCGGGTCATGGTGCTCGACTTCGATCTCCGTCGTCCGAAACTGGCCGAAATCCTCGGGCAGAAACCCCGCCATGGCATGGAGGACGTGCTGACCGGGCGAATCCCCTTCGCCGAACACGGCTGCCGGATCGGCGACAACGTCGCCCTCGGGCTGAACAACGGCCCGGCACATGCGCCGTCGGAACTGCTGCAGAGCCAGGCGGCCATCCAGCAGATCGCCACGATCGAGGCCACCTATGCGCCCGATCTCGTTCTGATCGATCTGCCGCCGATGATGGCGATCGACGACAGTTTCGGGTTTCTCGGCAATACCGATGCCGCGCTTGTGATGGTCGCGGCGGAGCAATCGACCATGGCCGAGATCGAGGTCACCATCCGCCAGATCGAGGAACTGACCCAGGTCATGGGGGTGATCCTGAACAAGTGCCGCTACACCAGGGGCGCCTACAGCTACGACAGCAAGGGCTATTACAACTGAACGGCCGCCCGCCCGGGCCGCGGGGGCCGAAAGCCCGGACAGGCCCGCTTGCGACATGCCGAGACACGAAAAAACCGGCGAGGGGACCCTCGCCGGTTTCCTGTCGCGCTATGCGACGATCTCTTACGCGGCTTTTCTGCGGCGGAGGGAAACGCCCCCCATGCCGAGCAGCGCGGTGCCCAGAAGCCAGGCGCCGGCGGGCAGCGGAACGGTGGCGACGCTGATCCGGACAACCATGTCGTCGTGGTTGTCATCGGAAAAGGCGCCGGCATCGTCGAGGAAAAGCCAGATGCCGCCATCCGTCGCCACGGCATAGAAGTTGGGACCGACCGCACCGCCGCCCGAAGCATCCGGGTTGGATCCGTTTGCCGCCGCTCCGAGATCGCCGATCATCGAAAAGGCAAGCGTCGTGCTGTCGTAGGAAGCCAGCGGCGCGCTCAGGCTGCTCGCGACATTGGCGGGCGGGCCATTCTGGGGAATCACCACCGCGCCGACCGAATCGCTGTTCCTGAAGGCAACCGTGCTGCCAAAGGTAAGCGCGTTGTCGAAAGCCGCCTCATGGGCGAAAAGCTCGAAGCGATACCGCTCGTTGCCGGCCAGGCCGACGAGATCCACGATCTCCGCTCCGAAGTAACCGGTCGTGCCGGCGAGCAGCGATGCCATCGTCGTCGAGCGCAGCGGCGCCACGACATCGTTGCCATTGGAAAGAGCCGACCCGATGGTCGCGCCGGTGCCGCCCGAAATGGACAGGGCCGAAGCCATGCCGGCCGTGGTCAATACTGCCGCCCCGGCAAGCAGGGCGTTTCTAAGAGATTTGATCATGTTTTTTTCTCCAATTCACTCTTCAACATGCCCGCTTCGGGCACTTCTCGCGACATTTTAACAGATTGTTAGGATTTTCAACAGCGATCTGATCGGCCGTCGCAATTTTTTTGGCTGGCGCTCCGCAGGCCACGCAGCGCCGCGCTTCACGAACCTTCGTCCGTCCACCGTGGAAAGGTTTCAATCGGCCTCCGGCAGGAAACGGGGCAGGACGGGCAGCAGCGCGATCAGCGCCTCCCGGACCCGGGCCTCGGCGGCCTCGTCGGATTCTCCCGGCAGCACCGGGGTCGTCAGCCGCACCAGGGCACCGTCGGTATGCCCGGTCCGGACACCGTCGATTACCAGCCAGGCCTTGGCGGCAAAGTCCCATGCCACCTTGCGCCCGCGCTGATCGAACCAGTAATAGACCATCTGGCGCACCATTCCGCGCTGGATCACCGCCCGGTTGATGTTGAAGGGTGTCTCCACGCCAAGCTCGCCGCCGATGTCGACCCGTTCGAGGCTGGATATCTCCCAACCGGCGCCCGGCAGGCAGATCTCGGGCGAATGGACCCCGCCCCTGGACTGATCGGCATACCAGGCCGAAAAGAACTCGACCGTGGCGGGATCGCCGTCGCGGAACATGGAGACCTGGTGATAATCGTCCGCCGCCAGGCTGCGTTCGACATCCGGGGGCAGGCTCCGGGAGCGCCCGATCTCCCACACACCGACCTGATGGGGGAAGAGAACGAAGGGCTCGCGCTCCACCGCCATCTCGCCGCGTTCCGGCATCTGGGCGAAATAGAGCGCCCCGGCCAGCGGAATCAGCGCCGCGGCCATCAGCGCCGGCGAGGGGTATATGTTGCGGATCCGCGCCGCCTGCGGCAGCAGCCCCGACAGATCGAGATCCAGCGCCTCCTTCCGCCAGCCATCGCCGTGGAAGCTGAGCAGCATCAGCAGGCGGGCGAGGATGAACAGAAGGATCACCGAGAGAAGGAAGATCACCCAGCCCTCGAAGAAATGGCTGAACCCCTCGAGATGTTCGAGCCCCCAGTACTGGACGATAAGGCCGGCCACCGCGATGCGCACCGCGTTCATGAACATGGTGATCGGCGCCGCCGCCAGCAGCAGCACCGCCTTGTGCCATTTCGGCCCCGGGTAGAGAATGGCGAAGATGTAGGAGAAGCTCAGGATCGGGAACAGGTAGCGCAGACCCGAGCAGGCCTCGGCCACATGAAGCGTATAGACGCCCATGTCGATGATGTTGCCGTCGAGAAAGACCGGTACCCCCATCATCCTGAGCAGCGACACCCCCATGTCCGAGGAGACGAGCTGCAGCCAGGCCGACAGCTTGTAATAGAGCACGCCGGGCAGCGGCAGCATGTAGACGAGATGCAGGACCGAGGGCCAGAATCTCCAGCCTTCGCGCCAGCCGAAGGAGATCAGCAGCAGCCCGCCGACCCAGACGATGAGCGAATAGGCGACGATATCGCCGATGTTGGCCAGCCGCCCGGCCGCCCCCAGCAGCACCGCGGCCAGCACCACCAGCGCGCCGGGCCAGCTTCCCTGTATCGGCCCCAGCCTGACCGGAACCTCCCGCAGATGGCGCAGGAAGAGAATGAAGGACAGGACGGGGATCAGCGGGCCGTGGCTGTATTCGGGTGTCTGCCATGCCTCGAAAAGGGTCGTGAACCCCGGATTGAAGAACCAGACCGCGGCAATCACCGCCGCGACGAACCAGAACATCCCCCAATGGGAATAGGCCCTCAATCCTTCGGACCGTCCACCTGAAATTCCCGTTTCCACCATAACCTGCGTTCCTGCGATCAATACGATTTGAATTACTCAACCCGCGTTTCATACCCGCCCACGGCCTGTGGCGCCACCATTCTAGGGCCGAATCCGCTATCGGAGCGTTCACGTTTGGTAATCGTCCGGGGCGCCATGCCGTCTCCTATTTATGGATGTACCGCTTGCGGAAGACCATGTAGCGGCTGCCGAGGAAGTTGAAGACCGTCCCGCAGGCGATCCCGGCGAGCGCCGCCACATGCAGCGAATAGGGCGTTTCGGGCAGCACGTTCCGGTCCAGATAGAGCGCCACCGCGTAGTTCACCACGATCCCCATCAGCGATGCCGCCAGAAAGCCGGCGAACTGCCCCCAGGGGTTGCGGTCGCGGGCGTAGCTGAAGGTGAAGCGCCGGTTGAGCAGGAAGTTGGTCACCACGCTCACCCCGATCCCCCCGGCGAGGCTGACGGCGTTCGGCAGCCCCATCCACTTCAGCAGCGACAGGACGGACAGGTTCACCACCATCCCCGAGGCCCCCACGACAAGGAACTGCAGCAGATACATGATCTGGGCGAACCGGTAGAGATACAGGCGCCGGATGTGCTGGATGTATCTCAGCTGTTCCTTCAGGGTCAGCTTGCTTTCGCCGTGCAGGCGGTCGCTGAAATGGATCGGCACCTCGCCGACATTCTCGAAGCGGCACTTGACGATCAGTTCCAGCGCGATCTTGTAGCCGATCGGGTTGAGATCCCGGGCGCGGTCGAAATCCGCCCTGCGCAGGGCGAAGAACCCCGACATCGGGTCGCGGGCGGCGGTCAGCGGGCGGGCCAGAAGCGTGGCCACCCGGCTGTTGAGCCAGCGGCCGAAGCCCCAGTCGTCATCGGTCGATCCCCCCGGCACATAGCGCGACCCGATGACGAATTCCTGGCCGCTTTCCAGTGCCAGAATCATCTGCGGGATCACCTCGGGCGGGTGGCTCAGATCGCAGTCCATGCAGATCAGGACCGGGTGCCGCGCCAGGCGGAAACCGTCCAGCACGGCGGGGCTCAGGCCCCGTTCGCCTTCGCGCTCGACGATCCGCACCCAGTCACGGCCGGCGGCGGCCACGGCCTCGACACTGCCGTCGCGGCTCATGTCGTCCATGAAGATCAGTTCGACATCGAGATCGTGTGCCGCCCGGACGGCATCGATGCGCGCGATGAGGGCCGGAATGTTCTCGGCCTCGCGGTAGGTCGGCACGACGATGCTGACCGGCGCGGTGACGACAATCCGGGCAACCCCCCCGTTGCCGCCGGTGTCACGGCGCGAAATCCGGTTCATTCCGCCCCCCTTTCCAGGGCCTGTGGAGCGGGCCGGCGGCGCAGCGCGGCAGCCAGGATCGCCGCGCCCGCGACGGCCAGTCCAAGGTAGCCCCACGATACCAGCAGGGACGAGGGGAAGATCCCGGCCCGCCCGTCGGCGATACCGCTCAGTTCCGCCAGGTTGTCGGCACGAAAGACGATCAGACACCCCAGGCCGGTCGCAAGCTGCAACCCCGCCGGGGCCGGCAGGCAGAGCACGATCAGCGGGGCCAGAAGGGTTGCATCATAGACATGCATCGAAACGCAGAGCAGGCTCAGAGCCAGCAGCAGGCCCGGAATCGCCGCCTGCACGGCCGGATCCCGCCTGTCGGCCCGCCCGGCCCACCAGCCGAGCGCGGCGGCGGCGGCGGCCCCCGCCAATGCCAGCATCGTCGGCGACAGGGCCATCCCGCCGGCCCTTTCCAGCAGGTTGCCCAGACCGGTGGTATTGGCCGGGGAATTGGCGACGAGATCTCCGAAATGTCCGAGTTGCCGGAAATAGGCCCGCAGCACCGCGACCGGGCCGAAGGGCAGCAGGGCCGGCAGGCCGATCGCCGTCCCCATCAGGACGGCCGCCCCGATACTGCCCCAGCACAGGCCCGAGGCAATGGCAAAGGCCCAGAAGGCCAGCCCGAAATTGGGTTTCAGCGCCAGCAGCACCAGCGCCGCCGTCATTGCCGGCCCCGACCGCTCCAGCCAGGCGGCACAGAACAGGCAGAGCCCGAGGAACAGGATTCCGGTGGTCTGGCCGATCGACAGGACAATCGCGGTGGCCGAACTGGCGCAGGCAAAGAGCAGCAGCGCGCCGAGCCGGCTCCGGCTCATCGCCCCCAGCGTGCGGTGCACCGCACGCGCCACAACGAGGCTGCCGCCCAGATAACAGGCCGCCGTGAACAGCCGCCACAGCAGCGCCGCCTGCTCCAGCGGCAGCAATGCCGCCGGGCGGGCTATCGCCCACCAGTGCGGCGGATAGAAAAACCACTTGTCGCGCACATAGGCATAACCGGACCAGACGCCGGCATCGATGGTCTGGAAATCCGGCCCGTAGGGGTTGCGCCCGGCGGCCCAGAGATCACCGGCCCACCAGATGAAGGGAAAATCCAGAAGACGGATATCCTCGACCCATGCCTTCAGCACCAGATAGGACAGGCCGACCGCCGCCGATACGGCAAACAGGGCGATATCCGCCCCACGCCATGTGTTCCTGTCCATTATCCCGACCCATACCGTCGTCCGGCCCAAGTTTCAGCCGTTTAGTCCGCCGCCTTCCCAACGGTCAAGGTAAGGCTATCCGGACGTCCATTTCATCCGAGATTGCGGTAAAGGGAAAACCGTTTCATAACCGTGAACCATTATGCCGCCATACCGGCGAAACGTCTTTTGAACCGCAGGTTGCCCGAGGAAATGCGCGAGACCGGAAAATCCCGACGGCCCGACAGCGCCCTGTCCCGGCGGACGGGCTGGATTCTGCTCGGCTTCATCGCCCTGATGGCGGCCGGCATCGTGATCTTCGGCTGGCAGGATGCCGTGGCGGCGGCGGCCCGGCTCGACACCGGCGGGATCGGGCTGCTCTGCGCGCTGGCCGGAACGCATTATCTGATCCGCGCCCTGCGCTGGCACATGATGGTGCGCGCCGATGGCGTGCGGACCGGCGCGATACAGAACGCGCGGCACTTCTTCGGCGGTTTCGCGATGACCGCAACGCCGGGCCGGCTGGGCGAACTGATCCGCCTGCGCTGGCTGGGGCGCGAAACCGGCCGGGCGCCGGCATCGCTGCTGCCGATCGTCTTTGCCGACCGGGCAATCGAACTGGCCTCGATCGTGCTGCTGATCGTCGCCATGCTGCTGGCGGCGCATCTGGGCAGCGGGGCCGTCTGGTGGCTGGTCGCGGTGGCGGCGCTGCTGGTCTGGGTCGCCTGCCGCCCCGACGTGATGGAACGGCTGCTGGTCGCCGGCTGGCGCGTCTCCGGCCGCCGCCGGCCGCGGCTGGCGGCACGGATGCGCGGCATGATCCGCAGCCTGCACCCCTTCATGCATGCCCGGGTTCTCTATCCGGCCCTGGCGATCGGCGTTTTCGGCTGGGCTCTCGAAGGGGTTGCCTTCTGGCTGCTGCTCGGCTGGCTCGGTGCGCCGCTGAGCCTGGCGGCGGCGGCGGCCATCTTCCTGGTGGCGGTGCTGTCGGGCGCGCTCTCGGGGCTGCCTGGCGGACTGGGCGGCACCGAGGCGACCTCGATCGCGCTGCTGATGCTGCAGGGGGTGCCGACCGAAACCGCCATTCTGGCAACCGCGATCATCCGCATCACCACCCTGTGGTTCGCCGTGCTGATCGGCTTCATCGTCTTCCCCGCCGCCGAGATGCGTTCGGCGGCGGCTTCCCTCTGAGAGCACCCCATGCCCCCTGCCCTCCGCGTTCCGCAGATATCGGCGATCCTGCTGCTGGCGCTTGCGCTGCGGCTCGTCTGGGCGCTGACCATTCCGGTCGAACCGGTTTCGGACGCCGCCGCCTATGACATCTTCGCCCGCAACATCGCCGGACACGGGGTCTACGGATTCACCCCCGACGCGCCGAGCGCCTATTGGGCTGTCGGCACGGCGGCGATCTATGCCGCCGCCTACATGGCGTTCGGGGCCGGCGGGCTGGCGGTGGTCGTGGTCAACCTGGCCTCCTCGATGGCCATTGTCTGGCTGCTCTGGCTGCTCGGGCGGCGCTGGTTCGACGAGACGACGGGGCGGCTGGCGGCGCTGATCTTCGCGCTCTGGCCGCTGACGATCCAGTATGTCACGGTTCTGGCCAGCGAACTGCACTTCATGGCCCTTTCGCTGGCGGGGCTCTGGGCATGGGACCGGGCGCGCGACAGCGGCCAGAGGTGGCTTTTCCTTCTGCTGTCGGGGATATTCCTCGCCGCTGCGACCTATATCCGGCCGATCGCGCTGCTGATTCCGGCGACACTGGCCCTGGCCGCCATATGCCGGGCGCCACGCAGGGCGGGCGGGCCGGTCCTGCGGGCGGCGCTCGTGACCGGGCTGATCTTCGCGCTCGTCACCCCGTGGTCGCTGCGCAACGAGCGGGTGCTGGGCGAACGGGCCTTTGTCTCGACGAATTTCTGGGCCAATTTCTGGATGGGCAACCATCCCGGCACCGATGGCGAATACGCCCCCCTGCCGCCGGACGTGGAAAGCCTGGGCGAACTGGAACGGGCCGTGATCCTCAGGGAGCGCTCGCTTGACTATCTGCGGCAGGCGCCCGGCGCCTTCGTCACCCGCACCCTGTGGAAAGCGGTCCGGCTGCACCGGGCCGAGACCATCGGTGTTGCCTGGAACCGCGCCGCCATCGAACGCCGCGCCGGCCCGGCGGGCGTGACGTTGCTCAGGCTGGTCTCGGCGGGCTACTGGTTCGCCATGCTGGCCGCCGCGCTCGCCGGGGTCGTGCGGCTGGCCGGCGCGCGGGGCCTGTGGCAGGCGCTGCTGGCGCCTCCGGTAATCCTCTGGATCTATTTCACCGCCATCCATGCGGTGATCGTGGTCGGCGACCGCTACCACATGCCGGCCATCCCGATGATCGCGCTGCTGGCGGGCTACGCCCTTGCCGGTATCCGGATCGTCGGGCGCCGGCCGGCTCTCCGCTAGCCGGTATCGCCCGGGTCAGGCCGCCGGCGGGCGCAGCGCGGCGATAATGCATTCGCTGCGCGACACGACCCAGCGGTTCTCGACCAGAATGTCGCCGGTGCGGAAATCCTCCCTGAACTGCCGCCGCACTAGGGCGCGGCGCGTTTCCGGGCAGGTGTATTCCAGCGCTTCGAGAAGGGCCGGCCGGGCGCCCAGTTCGGACAGGAGCGTCCCGTCGCCGACCCGCGCGCGATAGGAACGCCCGATCTCCGCCGCGCCGGCGATATCGGCCACCGCCACGTCCAGCCGGTCGAGCAGGTGAAGCCGCGCCAGAACCCGCCGGTCGCAATAGCGGGCGCTCGCCGCGAAGCCGAGCACGCCGGCCGCCGCCAGACCGGCGGCCGAGAAGAGGAAGAGCCGGCGGCCGGGATATCGCATTCTCATGTTCCGCTCCGTGCCTTGAGGTGGTCGGCCAGACGGATCGACAGCGCGACGATGGTCAGCGTCGGGTTGGCCCGGCCGCCGCTGGGCATGACGCTGCTGCCGGCCACATAGAGGTTTCTGGTGCCGTGCAGCAGGCAGTCGGAATCGACCACCCCGCCGGTCGGCGATTGCGCCATGCGCGTGGTTCCCATGTGGTGCCAGGCCGTGCTGGCATCCCAGTAGCGCAGGTCGAAATGATCCTCGAGTTCGACGCGCCCCAGATCCGCCCGCCCGCAGGCCGCCCCGATGAGCATGGCGCTGGCCACGATACTGTCGCGGTCCGCCTCGCCGGGCGACCAGTTCAGCCGGGCGCGCGGCATGCCCAGTTCGTCGGTTTCCGCCAGCAGGTCGACGAAGTTCTCCCGGTTGGGCTGCTGTTCGGCCTCGTAGCGCAGAAGCAGCCGGCTGACCGCCCCCTCGCGCTGAACCAGCCCCAGCGCATCCAGCGCCATCATGTCGGCGTTGGCGACCGCCATGCAGTAGGATTCGGAGAACGAGAAATCGTGCGGCGCCCGCCCGAGCCCCCATTTGGCGATATCCTTGGCCCCGCGCCAGCCCTGCCTGACGGCCCGGGTCCTTTCCATCGCCTCCGGCGCGAAAAAGGGGATCAGGTCGTAGTGCGAATTGGCCAGGCCCTCGCGTTGCAGAACATCGTCCCGCAGGCGCCAGACGGCGCGCATCGGCTTTCCGTCGGTGGTGGCGACATGCCCGTTCCAGTAGACCTTGTCCACCTGCGGCTCCCGCAGCCACAGGAAGGCGGCCCCGCCCACCACGTGATCCATGAAGCATTTGCCCAGCAGGCCGCCGGCATCCCCGTACGAGCGCCCGCCAAGCGCGTTGTTGGCCAGCAGGAGGCGGGCGTTCTCGATCCCGCCGGACGCCAGAACCACGGTGCGGGCCGCGAACCGCCGTGCCCGGCCCGAAAGCGTCCGGGTCTCGACGGCCCCGGCAACACCCCCCTCGTCGATGTCGATACCGACGAGGTTGGCCCAGAGCCAGAGATCGACATTCTTCGATGCCGTCAGCCTGGCGAGGTATTTCGGTCCGAAGCGGGTCGGCGCGCTCTGCCGGACGACGACGGTCTCGACCGTGGCGTCGTTCTCCAGCAGCAGCCCGGAGCGGCCATCGTCGGCGATGGCGGCGGGGGAATAGGCATCTTCCCCCAGATCGCAATAGACATGGGCGCGCCGATAGGCATCCTCCAGCGCCGCCCGGCCGAAGGGCCAGCCCGAAAGGCCGCTGAGCGGCGCGCGGTCGAAATCGATCGCGTCGAGCGGCAGGCAATGGCCGCCCCAGTGATTGGACGTGCCCCCCAGAAACCGCAGGCGGCTCGACATGAGGTCGGTCTCTTCCAGACCGGTCACATGCCCGTCGTAAAGCTCCTGGGTGTCGGGGTCGAATTCCTCGCCACCGCTTTCCAGCAGGGCGATTCTGAGATTCGCCCCGTCCAGTTCGCAGGCCAGCGTGATCCCGGCCGGGCCGGCGCCGACGATGACGATATCGTATTCGGGCAGGTCAGGAACGTCTCCCGCGCGGGCATCAAGGATCATCCATCCATCTCGTATTTGAAATATATCACGTCATGTCGAAAATCCGGCCCCTGGCCGAACGGGTTCCCGCCTTGGGATATTGCCCTTCTTCATCTCCCGAGGCAGTGCCTGTCAGCTTTTTCGCTTATTCAGCCAGCCGAGGAAAGCCCTGTCGGCCGAGCGCAGCCGCTGTCGGCCGGTCGCCGCCCAGACCCGGCGCCATTCGGCGGCCAGGGCATGCACGTCCGCCCCCGGCAGCAGGATGCGGGCTTCTTCGAGCGTGGCTTCGGAAAGCAGCGGCCCCTCGCCCGGCTCGATCACCATGTCGCGCGGGGTGACGCGGATCAGGTCGCCCGGCTCCTCGGCAAGCTGGTAATCGGGCAGGTTGTCCGCGGCGATGATCTCGCGCAGCATGGCGCGGAAGACCCGCACCGGGCTGGCCGAGCCCGACTTCTTGGCCAGCGTGCCCACCGATACGCGCCATTCGGGCTGGCGGCCGCAATGCTTGCGCGCCAGTTCGTAAAGCCGCCGTTCGAGCGGCCGGCGCAGATCGAAATAGTCGCGGCTGAGTGTCAGCACCGAACGGCCCAGCACCGCGCGGTAGAGCCATTCGCTGAGCGTGACGCGCACGGCGACCATCCGCCCGGCCCGGGTCCGGCGCGCGATGGTCCAGTCCTCGATCAGGCCGAAGCCATGGGTGATGGCGAGCGGATCTTCGGCCGGGCCGGTGACGATGTTGGTGGTGATGCGGGTGCCGGCCAGCCGCTCGAAGGCGTCGCGCAGCCGGCGGTAGCCGTCGCCCGAGGTTTCGCGCCGGGTGGCGATCAGCAGATCGTGCGCGGTCAGCGTGAGGGTGCGCGAGATCTCGCGGCCCGCGTTCAGCGCCGCCATCAGCTGGCTGATGCAGAAGATCAGGATATCAGCGTCAAAGATCGTCGCCCGCCCCTTGACGCTCGGCGTGATGGTGATCTCGGTATCGTTGTGGGTGTAGCTGAGGATGCGCCGGTCGGGCCGGGTCGAGAGCGAGAAGACAGGATGCTCCATCGAGGCGAGGTCGTGTTTGGGAATCGCCGACAGGATATCGCAGACAAAGAAGTCCTCCGACCTGTCGCGGAGTCCCCTGCCCTGCCCCAAGCTGGCGGTGGACGGCTGCACTGCTCTCTCCTCTCCCGCGTCCGGGCCTTCGGGCCTCTGTCACGCGGCCGGCGGGCGGGATTCTTGCCTGTCCCCGATTCCGCCGTTTCGTCGTTTCATTGACACCCACCCTAAGGATCTGTGGATAACCTGTCCAGAAATCAAAGGCTTCGCATCGTGGGATCGGAGTCGTCTCTTCGTGGGTTCAGAGTCGCCATATCGTGGGATCGGAGTCGCCCCTGTCAGCAAAAATCCCTGAAAACCCGGGAAAAGCAGATGGTTGGCAGGAAGCACCGGGTCCTGTAACTTATAAGATAACAAGAAAAATAACAGCGACATTGCGGAACCCAACCCGCCGCAGGCATTGAAAAGAAGGCGCTTCAGGCCTCGAATCGCTTTATTCTTCCCATGTGCCGTGTTTTGCGGCATGTTAAAAAAAAGACGGTACATCGCAGGAGGCGGGGATGAGCAGTGCCCTTCCGAGTTATCTCAGCATCGCGCCCGACAGGGCGCTGGCGGACATGGATCCGCCCATCGGCACAGCCCGTTTCGGCGAAATTGCCGAGGCCTGCCGGGCCGGACGCGACGACCTTGCCGGACGCGGGCTGGACGAGACCGGATCGAAAACGCTGCGGCGGTTCTCGACCTGGGAGATCACCAAATACCTGATCCCGGTTGCTCCGGCTCATTTCCGCCGGGTACTGCGGGCCAATCCCGCCCTGCCCCAGGGCCACAGCGAGACCGAGGGCGGCGCCAAGTGGTTCACCCTCGACGAGGTGCTGCGCCTGCGCGCCTTCTTCGGCGCCGAGGGGTCGAAGGCCAAGAACTACCTGCCCTACCGGCCGGGGGGGATCGCCGCCAAGATCGTCGCCGTGGCCAATTTCAAGGGCGGGGTCGGCAAGACCTCGACCTGCGCCCATCTGGCGATGTCGGCAGCACTCGACGGCTACCGTGTGCTGGTGGTCGATCTCGACAGTCAGGGCTCGCTGACCTCGATATTCGGCGGCCGGGTCGCCGATGAATGGGGCACGGTCTTTCCGCTGATCGCCGGTCATTTCGCGCGCCACCTGCGGGGCGAGAACCAGCGCCGGCTCGACCGGGGCGACGCGCCGGTTCCCATCGACGATACGCTGGAGGCGGCGCTCGATGTCGCGCCGGCCGATCTGGTGGCCCGCACCCACTGGCCCAACATCGACCTGATCGGGGCGCAGCTGAACCTCTACTGGTCGGAATTCCAGATTCCCGTCTGGCGCATGCAGTCGCGCGGCTGGAAACTGTGGGACGCGCTGTCCGACAGTCTGGAGGCCGGCGGGATGCTCGACAGCTACGACCTGATCTTCCTCGATACGCCGCCGGCGCTCGGCTATCTCACCATCAACGGGCTGTCGGCGGCCGATATCCTGCTGGTGCCCTTTGGCGCCTCGTTCCTCGAATTCGATTCCACCGGCCGCTTCTTCGACATGATCCATGCCACCTTCGCCTCGATCGAGGAGAGCGAGAACATGGCCGCCCGCGCCCTCGGGCGCCCCGGTCTTTCCTTCGAATGGGATGCGGTGCGGGCGGTGCTGACACGCTACGATTCGAGCCAGCAGGCCGAGATGGGGGCGCTGATCTCGACCTATATGGGGCGCACGCTGTCGCCCTCGTGGCAGGAGTTCACGGCGCTGATCGGTCAGGCGGGCGAAAGCGTCAGCGGCATCTACGAGGCCGACTACCGCGATTTCAACCGCGAGACCTATGCCCGCGGCCGCGCCACCTTCGACGAGACCTATGCCGGCTTCAAGCGGCTGCTCTACGGTATCTGGCGGCGCGAGGAACTGGCGCGGGGCGCCGAAAGCGGGCCGGTGGAGGCGGCGGAATGACATCTGCCGCCCTCCGCCCGTGCCGGGAATGTTTCGCGTGCGAAACATTTTTCCTCCAACATATTGAAATCGTTGATTCTGGCGAGTCCGCGAAACGCCCGCACCAGAGCAGGTCGCGGGCGGCGCCCGCATGGGTTCCGGTCCGGAAAGACCTTGCGCCGACGATAGCGCCGCAGAAGCCGAAAGGAGGCTCCCCATGGCCCGCAAGCGCCTGACCCCGGTCGTCGAAGTTCCCTCCCCCACACCCCCGGGTGGCGCAGTGGCGGCCCGGGCCTTCGCTGCCGCCCAGCCGGTGCGGCGCGATCCCCCCATCGCCCGGGTTGCCGGCGAGACGGCGGCCGAGGCGGCGCTGGCCGCGCTCTCGGAAGAGGTGGCGCAGGCCCGGGCCGAGGGGCGGCTGATCGTTCCGCTGGGGCTGGCGGAGATCGACGAGACGCATCTGGTGCGCGACCGGGTCGATATCGACGAGGGCGAGATGCAGGTGCTGATGACCTCGCTCGGCGAGCGCGGCCAGCAGACCGCCATCGAGGTGGTCGATTTCGGCGAGGGGCGGAAGGGGCCACGCTATGGCCTGATCTCGGGCTGGCGGCGGCTGATGGCGCTGCGGCGGCTTTCCGAGGCGACGGGCGAGGCGCGCTTTGCCCGTGTCAGGGCGCTGGTGCGCCGCCCCGAAAGCGCCTCCGACGCCTATCGTTCCATGGTCGACGAGAACGAGATCCGGGTGGGCCTTTCCTACTGGGAGCGGGCCCGCATCGCGGTCGAGGCTGCCGAGGCCGGGATATATCCCACCACCCAGCACGCGCTGCGCGATCTCTTCTCGGCCGCTTCGCGGCCCAAGCGGTCGAAGATCGGCTCGTTCATGGGGCTCTATGCCGCGTTCGGCGACGAGGTGCTGCGCTTTCCCGCTGCCCTGCCCGAGCGGCTGGGGCTGCAGCTTGCCAGGGCGCTGGAAGAGCGCGGCGCCGATCTGACCGCCGCCATCCTGGAGCGCCGCGCGGCAACCCCGCCCGAAGATGCGGCCGGGGAACAGGCGCTGCTGAGCGCTGTTCTGGCCGGGCTTGCGACGCCCGTCGCGAAGCCCGGCCCCGCCGGTTCCGTGCGCCGCGAAACACCCCCGCCGGGGCAGGGGGCGGCGGGCAGGGTCCGCCTGACCCGGACCGCTCCCGACCGGCTGGTGCTGGAGGGGCCGGGTGCCGATGCGGCGCTGGAGGCGGCGCTGGCGAAATGGCTGAAGGGCCGCTAGGCGGCCGGCTCCGCCCCACCGGGGCAGGAATCACTGGCTGGAAAACCGGGCGGGGCAGAGGTACGGAGGATATCTGATACCTTTGTCCAAAGTCCGGTTTTTCATGTCCGATCGCTCCTATGTGCTTGTCTCGCCCTGCCGCAACGAGGCGGATTATATGCGTCGTACCCTCGACAGCGTGCTGGCCCAGTCGGTTCCGCCGGCTCTCTGGGTTGTCGTGGACGACGGCTCGACCGACGCCACGCCGCGGATCCTGGCCGAATATGCCGCGGCACACCCGTCCCTGCGCATCGTCGCAAAGCCGGACCGCGGCCATCGCGCGGTGGGTCCGGGGGTGATCGAGGCCTTCTATGCCGGGCTCGACACCGTGGATCTTTCCGCCTTTGCCTATCTGTGCAAGCTCGACCTCGACCTCGATCTGCCACCGCGCTATTTCGAGATCCTGATCGAACGGATGGAGCGGGATCTGCGCCTCGGCACCTGTTCGGGCAAGCCCTATTTCCGCAATGCCGCGGGGCGGCTCGTCAGCGAGAAATGCGGCGACGAGATGTCGGTCGGCATGACCAAGTTCTACCGCCGGGAATGTTTCGAGCAGATCGGCGGTTTCGCCCGCGAGGTCATGTGGGACGCGCTTGATTGCCACAAGGCGCGCCAGCTTGGCTGGACCGCCCGCAGCTGGGACGAGCCCGATCTGCGCTTCGAGCATCTGCGCCCCATGGGGTCGAGCCAGAAGGGAATCCTGACCGGCCGCCGCCGTCACGGGTTCGGCCAGTACTACATGGGGTCCGACCCGCTCTATTTTGCCGCGACCGCGATCTACCGCATGGCGCATCCGCCCTATGTGGTCGGGGGGCTGTCGATGCTGCAGGGCTATTTCGGTGCGATGTTGCGCGGCGAAACGCAACACGCCGATCCGGAGCTGCGCCGCTTCGTCCGGGCCTACCAGCGCCGGGCGCTGAAGGTGGGCAAGGCGCGGGCGATCGCCGAAATCGAGGCCGCGACGCCGTTTTCGCGCTAGAACGGGTGTAGCGAGACATATTCCGAAAGCAGGAACGCGATGATCCCCTTCAACAAGCCCAGTCTTCTCGGCAACGAGATCAAGTACATCCGGGATGCGGTGCGTCTTGGACAATTGTCGGGGGACGGGTCCTATACCCGCAAGTGCAATGCCAGGATCGAACAACTGAGCGGCAGCCCGAAGGCGCTTCTCACCCATTCCTGCACGGCTGCGCTCGAAATGGCGGCGATCCTTTGCGACCTGAAGCCGGGCGACGAGGTCATCCTGCCCTCCTTCACCTTCGTCTCGACGGCCAATGCGGTTGTGTTGCGCGGCGCGACGCCGGTCTTCGTGGATATCGACCCGGCATCGCTGAACATCGATCCGCGGCTTGTCGCCGAGGCCGTCACCGGCCGCACCCGCGCCATCTTTGCCGTGCATTATGCCGGTTTTCCGGCCGATATGGATGCGCTGGGGGAAATCGCCCGCCGGCACGGCCTGTGGCTGGTCGAGGATGCGGCACAGGCGCTTGGCTCCACCTACAGGGGGCGCCCGGCCGGCAGCCTGGGCGACATGGGCGCCTTCAGCTTCCATGAGACCAAGAACGTCATCAGCGGCGAGGGAGGGGCGCTGACGGTGAACCACCCGGCCCTGGCCGGACGGGCCGAGATCATCCGCGAGAAGGGAACCAACCGGGCGCAGTTCTTCCGCGGACAGGTGGACAAGTACACCTGGGTGGATTGCGGCTCTTCCTTCCTGCCGGGCGAGCTGATCGCCTCCTATCTCTATGCGCAGCTCGAGGTCGCCGATGCGATCCTCAGCCGCCGTCTGGCGCTGTTCGATCACTACACCGAGGCGCTCGCCCCCCTGGCGGCGGCCGGACATGTGGAACTGCCGCGGATTCCGCCGAATTGTACGGGCAACGGGCACATGTTCTATCTGCTTCTGGAAAACCTGGAGGCGCGCAGCCGCTTCATCGGCCACATGAAGGACCGCGGGATCATTTCTCCGTTCCACTATGTGCCGCTGCACAGCGCGCCGGCCGGGCGGCGGTTCGCCCGGGTGGCGGGGCCGATGGAGGTCACGGACCGGATTTCGGAAACGCTGGTGCGCCTGCCGATGTTCTTCGATCTCGGGTCCGGGGTCGAGACCGTGATCGACGCCGTGCTGGCCTATTTCGAGGGGGAATGACAGTGCCGGATTTCCCGCTGATTTCCGTCGTCTCGCCGGTCTACGGATGCCGGGATTGCCTGGAGGCCCTTGTGGACATGGTCCGTGCCGCGTTTCTGGACAGCGGACTGGACTGGGAGCTGATTCTGGTCGACGACCGCGGGCCGGATGCGCCCTGGGATCTGATCGTGGAACTGGCCGGGCTGGACGGTCGCGTGCGCGGGCTGCGTCTGGTGCGCAACCACGGTCAGCATCTGGCGATCTGGGCCGGGCTGGCGGCGGCGCGCGGCGACTGGGTGGCGGTGATCGACTGCGACCTGCAGGACGACCCGGCGATCATTCCCGCACTCCACGCGGCCGCCGTGAAAGAGGGCGTGGACGCGATGGTGGTCGATCGCGGTTCCTGGTCGGATTCGGCCTTCCGCCGCTGGGCGTCGCGGACCTTCTACCGGATGGTCGACCTGCTGGCCGGGATCCAGCTGCGCAACATCGGAAATTTCGGCATCTACAGCCGGCGCATGACAGATACGCTGATGCTGTTCGACGAGCAGGAGGTGTTCCTGCCGGTCATGGTCAACCTGACCGGGCTGCGCACCGGCCAGATGCAGCTTGACCGCGACGAACGGCTGGCCGGCGAAAGTTCCTATTCGCTGCGCCGTCTGGTCAGCCTGGCCATCGCCATCATCATCCGCTTCTCCGACCGGCCGCTGAAGCTGAGCGTGATCGCCGGGCTGCTTTTCAGCGGCCTGTCGGCGCTGATTTCGGTCGTGCTGGTCGTGGCATGGTCTACCGGGGCCTTCACGGTTCCCGGCTGGACCAGCACCATCCTGTCGGTGTGGTTCCTGTCGGGGCTGATCATGGCCGTGCTCGGGGTGCACGGGTTCTATGTCGGCCGGATCTTCTCCGAAGTGCAGAACCGGCCGCGGATCCTGATCGAACAGGTCACCGGCGGGGAAGACCCGTGATGGGTACGCGCCCCTCGGGGTTGGGCAGGCTCGGCCGCTACGGGGCGGTCGGCATCCTTACCAATGTCACGCTCTACCTGCTGTTTCTGCTGCTGGTCCGGCTGGGGCTGCCACCGGTCCCGGTATCGGGTCTGTGTTATCTGCTCGGGGTCACCATGAGCTATCTGCTCAACCGCCGCTGGACCTTCGTCAGCCAGGCCAGCCACCGGCAGGACCTGCCGCGGTTCCTGGCGGCCTATGGGGTTGGCCTGGCGGTCACGCTGCTGTCGATGACAGTATTGCTGATATGGACAGGGCCGGCGCTGGCGCAGTTCCTGACCATCGGGATCAGCGCCGCGGCGATCTATGCCACGCTGCATGTGCTGAAATTCGGCCAGACATAGATCCGGGGCCGTGCAACCCGCTTGCATTCCGGGGAAAGCTGCGACACAGACCGGGGGTCTCATCGCTTGATCCGTCCGTGTGATCCGCCCGTGCCGTCCAGATTCCGACCCAGTTCGACAGAGCCTGTCAACCGCGCAGGAACCGACAGGGTTCTGGCGCTCCTCCTCTATGCCGCCGCAGCGCTTGCCGCCGCGGTTGTCGCGGCGAACGCGGTTGCCGGCATCGCGTTCGACAGCGACCATATGGGGGATACGCTGTTCATCCTCGGCGCCGGATGGCGGGTTCACGAGGGATTGCGCCCGGCGCTCGACTTCGGACATTTCTACGGGGGAACCGTTGCCTGCGGGCTGGCCGCAACGATGCGTCTTTTCGGTGCGACGGTCTTTGCCTTCGATTATTTCCTTCTTGCGGTCTTTGCCCTGCTGTCGGCGCTTGGCGTCGTCATGCTGCGCGGGCGCCTGTCGGCCCCGGGGCTTGCCGCGACGATCCTGATCGTCGCAACCCTGCTGTTCACCCGGTATCCGCTGGAGGTCTCGCAATCGGTGACGCGGCTGGTTTCGACACATTCGTTCCTCTACAACCGCCTGGCGCTGGCGATGCTTCTGATCTCGGGGCTGTTTGCGGCCCTGTCCTCGCCGCAGCGCGGCCGGGAGGTGCTGGGCGGCCTGCTGGCCGGGGGGCTGGTGGTCGCCACGGTGCTGGCCAAGCCGACCTTCATCGTTCTGGCTCCGGCGGTTCTTGTGGCGCTGCTCGTTCAGGCGCGATGGCTGGCTGCGGCCGGCCTGATCGCGGGCGCGGCCCTTGCCGCCGGGCTGTTCGATCCCGGCGGGGCGCGGTGGCTCGCCTCGATGGACTACGCGATGGCGCATGTCGGCGACCGCGACGATGCCGGGTTGCGACCGCTTCTGCGCAAGGCGGTGCAGATCCCGCTGGCGCAGCCCGTCGTCCTGACGTTTGCGCTGGCCGCGATGGGGTATGTCCTGTGGCGAAAGCCGCGTGAGATGGGTGCGGTTCTTGCCGCGCTGATTGTGGCGGCGGCCGGTGTCGGCATGGCGGCGACGATGGGTGGCGGCGGAAGTCTGGGCCAGCTTGCGGTTCCGATCGGCTGCATGCTGGCGCTGGCCATGGCGGAACTGGCGCGGCGGGCCGGGCGGGCCCATGCCGGTTGCCTGCAGGCGGTGGCCCTGCTGCTTGTCGCGGCCTTTGCCCTTCCGCATCTGGCGAACCTGCTTGGTGTCACCGCCGAAGGCATCTCGCGGCGCGGGCAGGTGCTGGTTCATACGGGGCCGTTCACCGGTTACCTGAGCCTTCCCGGGGATACCGCTGGTACCGGCAGGGCGACGCAATACGAGATGTTCGCCGATGGCATCGACACGCTGACTGCCATCGAAGGGGCTGCCGAACGGGGCATCGTCTCCGACAGCGGTGTGACGTTCGAATTCGCCCTCGGTGCGCCGCCCGTCGCCGGCTATCCGCTCTGGCAGCGCCCCGAAGCGCCGGAACTGGCGCCCGGACGGCCGCTGCCGGATGACATCGACCTTGTCCTGCTTGGGCGGGCGCCCAACGGCACGCCCGAAATCGCCGGTCCGTTGCGGGCAAAGATGGGCGATGCCTTTCGCCTCTGTGCCCGTTCGGCATACTGGGACGTCTTTGCGCGGCAGAGCACCGCGCCCGCGACCTGCCCGATCCCGGCCGGCTGAGGGCCGGATCCGCCCCCGTCAGTCATACCACCGGTGAAAGGTGTAGCGGCTTTGCCGGTGCACGAGGCCGGCCCGTGACCAGACTTTCTGGACGGCGTAGTTGTTGATCTGGGTCGAGACGATCATTTCCCCGGCCCCCAATCCGGCGGCCAGCCCCATCGCGGCGTGCAGAAGGGCGGAATAGAGCCCGCCGCGCTGCCGGTCGGGATGGACCCCGTTCAGCACGATCTCGGCCTCTTGGGGGGTGTTCAGGCGCAGGGACAGAAACCCCGACACCCTGCCGCCGGTCAGGGCAAGCAGGACCGGGTTCTGCGACCCGGCGGTGGCGGTGCCGGTCTGCGCCCATTGCACATAGGCAGCGTCGGCGGCGGCGTTGTCGAGCCGGGGGTCGGCGTGGTAGTGGCCGAGATAGCCGCGAAACGCGGCGGCGGCGACCTGCGCAACCTCGGTGGCGTCCTCCGGCACGGCCGGGCGCAGCGACACGCCTTCCGGCAGGGGCGGCGTCTCGGGCAGGGGGGACAGTGACCGCCCGTAATAGACCAGCGTATCCATGAGCCGGTAACCGGCCCCTTCCAGCGCATGTACGCGGGGCAGGGCGGCGACATCGACCCGGACGGTGACCAGCCGCACGCCCTGTGCCCGTGCCTGACGCTCTGTTTCGGCAAGATCGGGAAACCGGCTGTCGAGCCCGTCGAAGCGGGCACAGCGGATACCGAACCGGCGGGTTTCCAGTTCGTCGATCGCCAGTGTCATTGTGCACCGCCGGCGCCGGCGGTCCTGTCCGGCCCCTCTGGCGGGGTGGCGGAGTCGCGGAAGAGCTTGCCGAGCTTTTCCGCCTCGACCGTCACGTTGAAATCCTGGCGGACCGCAGCGCAGCCGGCCTCGCCCATGGCGCGTGCCCGGTCGGGGGTGTCCATCAATGTACGGAGGGCCGTGGCGAGGGCTTTGGAATCTCCCGGGGGAACCGTCAGTCCGGAGGTTCCGTCCTCGACCAGTTCGCCGATGCCGGCGATCCGGGTTGCGACGACGGGCAGCCGGCTGGCCATTGCTTCCATCAGCACTACGGGAACGCCCTCGGCAAAGCTGGGCAGGGCGAAGATATCGCTTTGCGCCAGCATTCCGGCCACCTCGTCCTGATTGCGATAGCCGGCGAAGGTGACATGGCCGGTCAGGCCGAGTCCGGCGGCCCGTGCTTCGAGCATCGGGCGCTCGGAGCCGTCGCCGACCAGGGTCAGATGCGCATCGGGATGGTGGGTGCAGACCTCGGCAAAGGCCTCCAGCAGCATCGGAACGCCCTTTACCGCGGCAAGCCGGCCGACAAAAAGCACATGCTTGCCGCCGCCCTGTCGCGGGGCGGTGCCGTAGCGGTCCGGGTCGATCCCGCAATGCACGATGGCGAGCTTGGGCCAGTGGCGCGGGTCGGCAAAGATCATGCCCTGGCTGCGGCAGAACCAGCTGATGCAGGCGACGAAGCGGGCGCGGGCGATCTTTTCGTCGATCCGCCAGTGGCGCGGTTCGAAGAAGATGGCCGGCCCGTGCATCGTGTAGCTGAACGGGATCCCCGCAAGCGCGCTGGCCAGCATGGCGACGGAGCAGCTCGAATTGCCGAAATGGTTATGCAGGTGTTCGACGCCCCGGGCCCGCAGGTGCCGCGCCAGAACGGCGGCCTCGGTCAGATAGATCATCTGGTAAAGCAGGGCGCGCAGGCCGGGAGGGCGGGTTTTCCACGCCAGCCCGAGCGCGCCGAGCCAGCGCCGGGGGGTGGCAAGGGCGGCGGCCTGCGCCCGCAGCAGGGCAAGCGGGTTCCTCGCGGCGTCGAGCACGTAGAAGGTGGTGGCGGCGGCGGTCCGTTCGGCCGGACCCCGATGGTGGATGGCGGGATCGGTCCGGCGCACCGAGCAGGTCTCGACCTCGAAGCCAAGCGCCCTGAGGGCCTCGATCTCGCGCAGGATGAAGGTGTGGGAAACTGCCGGATATTCGCCGGTCAGATAGGCCAGGCGGGGCAGGGCGGGGTCGGCCATGTGGGTCCTTTCCGGTCTCGGCGTGCGGGCTGGCGGGATGGCCGCCGGTGTTCAGAGCGTACTGGCGGCGAAGGCGAGGACAAGCACCAGCCCCCCGCAGAGCAGGCTGATCCGGTCCTTCAGGGCGAAAATCACCGGATCGTCGTGCATGTGGCCGCGATGGGCGAGCATCACCACACGGCTGATCCAGTAGAGCAGCACCGGGCATATCCCCCACAGCAGGCTGGGCGAGGAATACAGCGCCGCGACATCGGGAGAACTGACATAGAGCGCCATGACAAGCACCGCGACATAGCCCGAGGCGATGGCCATGCCCGAGATTATGGGAATGTCGTCGGTGACATAGGCCCGGCCCGCTGCCCCCGCGCGCCCGGCCGAGAAATCGCCGATCAGTTCGGTCTGCCGCTTCACGGCGGCCAGCGACAGGAACAGGAAGGAGGAAAAGGCCAGCAGCCAGGGCGAGGGGGGAATGCCCGTGGCGGCGGCGCCGGCGATGATGCGCAGGGTATAGAGCGCGGCAAGGGCGCAGATATCGACGATCAGCCGGCGCTTGAGCGACAGCGAATAGGCAAGCGTCAGCAGGAAATAGCCGGCGAGTACCAGGGTGAACGGCGCGGGCAGCAGCAGCGACAGCAACAGCCCGGCGACAAGCAGCGCCGGGGCCAGCAACGAGCCGTGCAGGAGAGCCATGTCGCCCGACGGCAGGGGGCGGAAACGCTTGCGCGGGTGGATCCGGTCCGCGCCCAGATCCAGCAGGTCGTTCAGCAGGTAGACGCCGGAGGCGACCATCGAGAAGATGACGAAGGCGAGGCCGGCCGCGAGCCAGTCCCGGCCGTCGGAACTGTGCGACAGCAGGACCGGCAGGAAGACGAGGACGTTCTTGGCCCATTGGTGGGGGCGGCAGGCCCTGACCCAGGTGCGGACGGGGCCGGATGCCCGGGCCGGGCCGAGATGCAGCGCATCGGGGGCGGCGCTTTCCGCCGCCTGCCGCAGGCCGGCCGGCGCGTTGACGGTGATCGCCCGGCGCGCCGCGCGCCAGACGGGAATGTCGGCCCTGGCGTCTCCGGCATAGTCGAAGCCCTCCCGGCCGTAGCGCTCGACAAGAAAGCGCGCCTTGTTGTCCCCCTTGAGATTCAGCGCGCCATCGGAGGCATGCACCTCGTCGAAACAGCCCAGATGCGCGGCGATCGCCTGTGCCAGGCGGCTGTCCGAGGCGGTGACCAGCGCAACCCGCCCGCCCGCGTCGCGATGGGCGCGGACGAGATTCAGAACATCGGTATTATAGGGCAGGGAGGCCGCATCCACCCGGGCGCTTTGGGCCAGGGCCTGCTTGAGGGCGGCCTTGCCCGCGGGCAGTCTGGCCAGCGCGCGCAGGGCCGCCGGCAGGTCGCGCGAAACGGTCTCCCACCAGGTTTCCAGCAACATGTCGCTGCGCAGCAATGTCCCGTCGAGGTCGACGACCAGCACGGGGGCCGGGGTTCGGGGCTCGGTCGCCGGCACGCCGGACCCGCGTTCCGGGGAGTGTTCGGTGGCGCTCATCTGACGATTTCGATGCCATGGGAGCCGAGCGCCCCGAGATAGCTCTCCAGACTGCGCCGTCCCTCGCGGAAATGCGATGCGGCCGGTGCCGGGTTGGTTTCGGGGTAGATGACCGGCCGGCCCAGGAGGGCACGGCCCACATCGGGGCGCAGGTCGTCTCTGGCCAATGCGCGCAGGTCGATCCGGCTCATCACGTCCGCGGTTCCGGGGCCATGATAGGCCGAGAGGAACAGCGCGTCGCAGATCGACCGCAGAAATCCCAGATGCCCCCCCTGTCCCACCGCGCCGCGCAGCCAGATCGTCTGTTCCAGGTCGGCGATGGCGTGCCCGGCAAACAGGGCGTCCATCGGGCCGGGAAGGGTGCGCGCCAGCTTGCGATAGGCCTTGCGGGCGAACTGATAGGCGCCTCCGGTCCGGCTGGTGTAGGAGCGCCAGTATTCGGTCAGGGTGGCATCGGCCATCTGCCCTTTCCAGAAGACGATCTGCCCGTCCCGCTCCTGCGCGATGCGGCGCAGGTGCTCGGTCCACCGCCAGTGGCCCAGATCGACAAGGCAGCTCGCTTCGGCGATCTCGCGCGTCAGTTCCTCGGGGGCGGGCTCGGTGTCCTCCAGACGCATGACCTCGATATCCAGCCCGTTCGCCTCGACAAACCGCTGCACAAGCGGAAAGTTCGGCTCCGCGCTCAGGGCGATCACCGGGGCGGGCCAGTCGGCCAGCAGGATGTTCAGGCTGTCCTTGCCGCCGCAGAGAACGGCATGCGTCTTGCCGGGGTTGCGGGCGCAGATGTCCCGGATGTCCGCGGTCATGGCCGCCGCCAGCGCTTCGGAGAAGGCCCCGCGATCCGAAAACTCCTGCCGCAGCTTCGGCGGGCCGCCCAGCCGGACGATTTCCCGGTCGATGACCGGTGCGGGCTCCGCGACGTCCCGGCCGCTGTCGAGGAAGCGGCGGACGAAATCCTCGTCGACGACCAGCCTCCCCTTCAGAAGCACCAGAGGCAGGATCGAGAAGGAAAAGCAGTTTTCGTACCGATAGATCGGATAGAAGCCCGAAATTTCCCCGATGATGTCCGAGGTGAACACATAGCGGTCATGGGTGGTCCACATCGAGGCTGTCGAAATCGAATCGACGGCAGTCGGTTCCAGTTTGTCTGCGGGAATGATGGCCACAATCGCCTCTGATGAAAAATGATCTTTTCGCATATCGTAGAGGGTTCCCCATGACACATACAAGAGCACCCTGAACCGGCCCGGCTATCCCGGTCGGTGTTGCCGATTTCCCCGGGTTTTCCGGCGCGAAACCCGCCTGCCGCATCGCCTCCGATAAGGCAAACTTATCGGAGGCACGGGCCGGCGTACAGTGACGGCGGATGAAAGGGATTTCGCCGCTCGAAAGCGCCGCCGGGGACATCCGGCCGGATGCACCCGGTCAGGGTCTGAAGAAACTGGCAACACTGCCGGGTGGCCAATTATTGCGCCGCCGTTGGTACAAAGACAACCGATTGCAATTTCAGCGTAATTTGCGGCCCGAGGGAGACCCGGTCGTGTTTCGGATGAGCAGTTCGGCCGATATCTCGGACACCGTTGTCGGCATGTCGGGCTCGTTGATCCGGTCGAGCAGGACACGGGCCAGCTTGCGGCCAAGCTTGTGCGTGTGCACGGCCATGGTCGTCAGCGGGGGCGTGGCGACCGCCGCGTCCTGAATATCATCGAAGCCGATGACCGAGATATCCCCGCCGGGCTGCAAACCGGAACGGATCAGCGCAAGGCACGCACCCAGGGCCACGATATCGCCATTGCAGACGATGGCGGTGACCTGAGGATGGATGGCGCGCAGCGACATCATGGCCTCGAGTCCGGCAAGCTTGTTATCGGCCGAATCCCAGATGATGGCAGGCGCAAGGCCGCGCTCGGCCCGAATGCGCTCGTAGCCCGCGATCCTTTCACGGCGGACGATGGTCATGTCGGTGCCGCCAAAATAGGCAATATGGCGGTGGCCGAGATCTGCCAGATGGGCGGTGGCTGTCGCGGTCGCTTCCGCATTGCGAACCCCGACATGATCCGTGTCCGCGCTTACGTTACGCAGAAAGGTGACCGTGGGAATGCGATGCGCTTTCAGAAGCGCGAAGCTCTCCGGTGGCGTATCCATCACCGGCACCCAGAGCAGGCCGCCGCGGCCGTGCCGGATGAAGGTTTCCAGCAGGCGGCGCTGACGGTCGGCATCGTCACGCGTGTCGACGACGGAAACAAGATAGCCCTCGGCCTCCAGCAGGTCGACGACGCCTCCCATGACCTCGGCGTTAAACGGGTTTTGCAACTGATTGATTATGAATCCGATCTCGCGATTCTCGCCCGATCGCATCGCGGCCGCACGGGAATCGGGCACATAGCGCAACTTTTCGACCGCCTGCATGACCTTGAAGCGCGTTTGCTCCGAGATGCGCCCCGTCCCGCGCAGCACCTGACTTACGGTCGGAACCGAGACCCCGGCCTCTTTTGCAACGGTACTGAGTGTTGGCTTTCCTGACATCGAAGGCATGCCCATGATATAACGATTTCTCCATTCTTTGCCAGATTTGTGAAACTTCAAGCGGAGTATGCCTTTTGCAGGCCAAAAACTCTGCCTGCTGGCAGAAAAGTTGGAAGTTTGGCATCTTGACGGATGATATATCGTTATATCATAGTTGGGCGATCGAGACCGATTCGCCATGAGGTTTGCCCTCGGAATGCGCGCCCGGTCCGAGACAGGAGCCGGCGCGGAGGGCCGGCTGCGACTGCAACCAGAGGGAGGAAACATGCCCCTGCTTTCGAAGATTTTCAGCGCATCTTCGGTGATCGCTATCACCTTTGCATCTCTTCCGGCCCAGGCCGAGGTGTTGTTCTGGTCTACCCAGGCCAGACCGGCGGAAGAGGCGCAGGCCATGCGTCAGAATGTGCTCAGCGGTTTTGCCGGGGGCGTGGATTACCAGCCCAACGAAGAAGGGCCCTGGCTGACGCGTTTTCTGGCCGAACAGCAGGCGGGTTCCGGCTCGATCGGGGTTCTGGGCGCGCTGCATGGCAATTTCTCGGCCATCGACCCGGCGCAACTTGTCGATCTGGGCGATCTGGGTGTCAGCGCGGCCAGCGAGACCTTCAACAACCTCTCCAGGCTGGGCACCGACAGTGCGCAATACATCCCCTGGATGCAGGCCAGCTACATCATGGCGGCCAACAGGGAAGCGTTGCAATATCTGCCCGAGGGCGCCGATATCGATGCGCTGAGCTATGACCAGCTGATCGAATGGGCCGCCAATGTCCATGAGGCGACCGGCCAGGCGAAATTCGGCTTTCCGGCTGGTCCCAAGGGGCTGAAGCACCGCTTCTTCGAGGGTTATCTGTATCCGTCCTATACCAATGGTGTGGTGCGCACCTTCGCCTCGCCCGAGGCGGTCACCGCCTGGGAGAAGTTCAGGGAACTGTGGTCGCATACCAACCCTGCCTCGACGAATTTCTCGTTCATGCAGGAACAGCTGCTGTCCGGCGATGCCTGGATCGTGTTCGAACACACCTCGCGCCTGGCGCAGGCGTTCAACGAACGCCCGGATGATTTTGTGGCCTTCCCGGCTCCGGCCGGACCGGCCGGGCGCGGTTTCATGCCGGTTCTTGCGGGCATCGCCATTCCCGAAACCGCGCCGGATAAAGAGCAGTCGAGGGCCCTGATCGAGTATCTGATGACGCCAGAGGCGCAGATCGCGACGCTTCGCGCGACCAGCTTCTTCCCGGTCGTCGATGTCGACCTGCCCGATGACCTGCCGCCGGCGGTCAAGGCCGCGGGCGACGCGGTTGCCAGGATGTCGGGCTCGGCCGATGCCAATCCCGGCCTGCTGCCGTCGGGCCTTGCGGACAAGTCGGGCGATTTCGACCGTGTGTATAATGACACGTTCGAACGCATCATTCTGGCGGGCCAGCCGATCGGGCAGGTACTGGAAGACCAGAAACGCACCCTGCAGAAGATCATGGACGAAACCGGTGCGCCCTGCTGGGCACCCGATGCGCCGTCCGAAGGCGCCTGCCCGGTCGAATAAGCCGACCGTCACGGTCCGGGCGCCGATGCCCGGACCGGATTTCCGACCAGTTCAGACAATGTCTCTGCGCCTTGAAAGGAGCGGATCATGAACTCACGGCATTTACCCTATCTGCTTATCCTTCCGGTCACGCTGTTTCTGTGTGTGTTCTTTCTCTATCCCTTCGTGCTGGTCGCGCAGCAGGCCTTCTTTGCCGAAGGCCGGTTCTCGATGCAGAATTTTCGCGAGGTGGTGGGCTACTGGAAATTTCCGATCTCGTTGAAAAACACGCTGCTTCTGGCGGTGATCGTGGTGCCGATCCAGCTGGCGCTGTCGCTGCTGATGGCAACGATGGTCAGCCGGATGAAGAGGGGCCGGGACATGGTCCTGTATGTCTGGACGATCCCGCTTGGCATTTCGGATCTGGCGGCCGGTATCATCTGGCTGGCGATCTTTGAACAATCGGGCTTCCTGAACTCGATGCTGGTAGGTGTGGGGATCGTCGAGCAGCCGATCAACCTCCTGTCCTATCAGCACATGACGGCGGTTTTCGTTGCTATCATGCTGGCCGAAATCTGGCGGGCGACCGCGATCATGCTGGTCATCATCGTTGCGGGTATCGGCCTGATCCCCAGGGAATATTACGAGGCGGCCGAGGTCTTCGGCGCATCGCCGTGGAAGCGGTTCCTCAAGGTCACGCTGCCCTTGCTGCGCCCGTCCCTTCAGACCGCGCTGATCCTGCGTGTCGTTCTGGCCTTCGAGGTGTTCGCGGTTGTCGCAGCCCTGGGCGGAACGCTGTTCCCGGTGCTGATGGGCGAGATCTATAACTATCAGTTCATGCTGCAGGACGGCAGCGCGGCGGCGGCCCTTGCCCTGATCGTGCTCGTGATCTCCATCGCCTCGACGCTTGTCATCCTGCGCGCGCTGCGCGTTCCGAAAGGAGCAACGATATGAGTGACGCTACCCTTTCCGCGGCCGACCTCGCCGTGACGCGCAAGTCGGGCCGCTTCCTCTATGGTGCCTCGGTGGTGCTGCTTTGCGCATGGGTACTGGTGCCGCTGTATTTCCTGCTGATCAACACTCTGTCGGCGCCAGCTACGGTGAACAGCTTTCCAAAGCCGTTCTTCCCGCCTTTCGATCTGTCATCGCTGCAGTTCTTCGCCCAGTTCCAGGGGATGACGACGGCGTTGATCAATTCGCTGATCGTGGCGACCATGACCATGTGCCTGTCGATCCTGATCGGCGCCCCGGCGGGCTATGCCCTGTCGCGGTTCGACTTTCGCGGGAAAGAGATGTTCCGGCTGCTGATCCTGCTGACCCGCGCCTTCCCGCTGCCCTTGCTGGCTTTGCCGCTTGCGGTGGCGTTTATCCGTACCGGGCTGGATGACACCGCCTTTGGTCTTGCGCTGATCCATACGACGCTGGCCATTCCCTTTGCGGTGCTGATCACCTTCTCGCTGTTCTCGGGTATTCCGGTCGAGATCGAAGAAGCCGCCTGGACACTTGGCTGTACGCGGCTGACCGCCTTTACCAGGGTTGTCCTGCCGCTGATCCTGCCCGGCATCACGGCATCGGCGATCTTTGCTTTCGTCATCTCGTGGAACGAGGTTTTCGCCGCCGCCGTGCTGACCATCGAGAACCGGACGCTGCCTGCGTTTCTGCTGCAGACACTGGCGGAATCGCCGATGCACCTGAAATTCGCCGGCGGCTTCATCCTCGTCGTTCCGGCGCTGATCTTCATCTTTGCCGTGCGCAAATATCTGTTCGCCATGTGGGGCATCGCCAACCGCTGAGGCGGCGGCGACAACCAGGGGAGTAAATCAAATGGCAGAAATCCAGATCAGGAATGTCGCCAAGACTTTCGGCGCCTATCGCGCGCTGCGTGACATCAACCTGACCATCGCCGATCAGGAATTCATGGTGCTTCTGGGCGCCTCGGGCTGCGGCAAGACCACGCTTCTGCGCATCGTTGCCGGGCTGGAAACCGCCACGACCGGCGAGGTCTGGATCGGCGGGCGCCGGGTGGATCACCTGCCGCCCAAGGATCGCGGCATTGCCATGGTGTTCCAGAACTACGCGGTTTTTCCGCATCTGACCGTATTCGAAAATATCGGCTTTGGTCTTCGCATGCAGAAACTGCCCGAAACCGAGGTCAGGCTCCGGGTCGAACGTTGCGCGACCCTGATGCATATAGAACAGTTGCTGAAACGCTATTCCGGTGAATTGTCGGGCGGTCAGCGTCAGCGCGTCGCCGTGGCCCGTGCCCTGGCGATGGAGCCGGACGTGATCCTGATGGATGAGCCGTTGTCGAATCTGGATGCGCTGTTGCGCCTCGAGATGCGGGCAGAACTGAAAGGGGTTCTGGCCGAAAGCAGGACCACGGCGATCTATGTGACCCACGATCAGGTCGAGGCCATGAGCCTGGCTGACCGGATAAGTGTCATGTATCAGGGCCGCATCGTTCAGGCCGCGACACCGATCGAGGTCTATCGCAATCCCGGCACCGAATTCGTCGCAGGCTTCATCGGCAACCCGCCGATGAACTTCCTGTCCGCAGAACCGCTCGGCCAGGGCAAATGGCGCGTGGCCGGGCAGGAGGTGACCGGACCGGTCATCGCCGATCCGCTGAAATTCGCCATCCGCCCCGAAGATCTGGTTCCGGGCGATGCCGGCCTGCCCGCGACGGCCCGCATCGTCGAACCGCTTGGCGCACATCTGCTGGTCACCTGCGATGTCGACGGATCCATGTTCCGCGCCGTGCTGGACAGCGATCTGAAGGTCAGTCCCGGCGACCGCCTGACCCTGACACCGCAATCCGACCGCATCCGCTGGTTCGACCCCGAAACCACGCGCGCCGTCGCCTGAAAGGCATGACCATGAAACAGGACCTGATCAACGCCGCGCGCGAGGTGCTGCGCGGCACCGACCGCGGCAGCTATACCGTGCCCACTAACGGTCTTTATCCGTTCCAGTGGAACTGGGACAGCGTTCTCAGCGCCCTGGGCTTTGCCCATTTCGACGAGGCCCGCGCCTGGACCGAAATCGAAACCC
The DNA here is from genome assembly GCF_047971885.1 of Tropicimonas sp. Lineage (NCBI taxonomy): Bacteria > Pseudomonadati > Pseudomonadota > Alphaproteobacteria > Rhodobacterales > Roseobacteraceae > Tropicimonas > Tropicimonas sp. The sequence goes on from NZ_JBKEAE010000080.1 coordinate 33,713, forward strand.
TGATGGCCCATCAATGGCCTGACGGCATGGTGCCGCATATCATCTTTCATCAGATGGATGACGGCTATTTCCCCGGCCCCGAAGTGTGGAATACCGGGCGGCCGGTGCCGACCTCGGGCATTTCCCAGCCCCCCGTTGCCGGTTTTGCGGTACGGCGCATCCATGACCGCGCCCGCGACAAGGCCATGTCGGCAGAACGTGCGCGGGCGCTTCTGCCCCGCATCCATGCCTGGCACGAATGGTTCTATCGCCACCGCGATCCGCAAGGCACCGGGCTGGTGGCGATCATTCATCCCTGGGAATCGGGCCGCGACAATTCGGTCGATTGGGACGATGCCTTCACCCGTGTCCCGACCGAGGGCGTGCAGCCCTTCCGGCGCCGCGACACCGCGCATGCGAATCCCGAGCATCGCCCCACGGACGAACAGTACAAACGCTATATCTGGCTGGTGCAGCATTTCCGCAACCTGAACTGGGACAATGCCCGCCTGCACGATGCTTCGCCGTTCCGGATGGTCGATCCGGGGTTCAACGCAATTCTGATCCGGTCTTGCAGCGATCTGGCCGTTCTGGCGGACGAGCTTGGCGAACCCGACATCGCCCGGCAGTCGCGGGCCCATGCCGAACGCGGTATCGCGGCGATGGAGATACTGTGGAATGACGCTCTGGGCCAGTATGCCTGTTTCGACCGGGCGGCCGGAAAGCTGATCGACAGCCCCTCGGTCGGCGGGTTGCTGGCGGCCTTTTGCGCCATCCCGCAGCCGCGCGCGGCGGCCATCGCCGCCCGGATCGGCAAGCTTGGCGAAACGGTGCGTTTTCTGGTGCCCAGCCATGATCCGCAGGCGCCGGAATATGACGGCAAGCGCTATTGGCGCGGGCCGGTCTGGCTGATCGTGAACTACATGATTGCCGACGGGCTGGGTGCGGCGGGTCAAACGGCCATGGCGCGGCGGATCGAAGAGGACAGTATCCGTCTGATCGAGCAAAGCGGTTTTGCCGAATATTACGACCCGATTACGGCAGAGCCCTGTGGGGGCGGCAGCTTCACCTGGACCGCCGCCATGGTGATCGAAATCCTCAGCACCCGTACGGAGGCCGCATGAAGCGTTCGCGCGGCGCGGCGCCTGGGAAACACTCCGTCCGAGTTGCAAGGTAATTCCTGTGAAGACGATCTTTGCCGCCGCCGGAACAGCCCCCTGTGTAGCTGAAAATAACCTGACAATCCCCGCCGTTCGCGCTTGCTCCCGATCCGGGCGGTTGCTTGTCGGGCGATCAGGCCGTCAGCGCCTCGTGCAGTTCCGGCCCGGCCGGGAGCCCGGGCATGCCACATGATTTCACCAGGGCGCGGTCCACAGGACACAAGTCGACGATCCGATGCCGCTTTGGGGCATCTGGCAGGTGATTTCCCGAGCAGCGCTCTATAATGCGCCAGCCACGGCCAACCGGAGTCCAGAATGGCCCAGACCCAGCTTCCAGACCACCCGATGCGCTATGCGCTTGCCAACGAGCTTCACGCCCGGCCCTTTCCCGTGCTGCAGGCGCCCTGCCGGGCGATGTTCGTCGCCATCGAGAAGCGCGGCACGACGACGGAACACGACCGACTGGAGTGTTCCGCCCATCTCGCCGCGCTTCTGGACCGGTATGGCGCGCCCCGTCCGGCGCCCGGGGTGGACCAGTACTCCGGCAGCCTGGGGCGCGGTTTCCTGAAATGGGAGATGCATACCGAATTCGTCACCTACACGATTTTTGCCGCCGAGCCGCACGGCGAGCCGTTCTCGCCCGATCTCTTCAGCCTCTTTCCGCGCGACTGGCTGGCCGGGGCGCCGGGGCGGATCGTCACCGCCTGCATGGTCGATGTGGAAACCGTCGCGCCGGACGAGCGGGAAGACTACATGAACCGGCACTTCCCCGGCTGGTTCGTGCCCGAGAGCCTGGCTGTCAGCGTGGTGAGCGACGACAGTGCGGTCGTTGCGGGCGATTTCCGGATCGACGAGCACGGCCATGTGCGCTTCGCGATCCTGGCGCATCCGGAAGCCACCAGCAGCCGGCTTGGCCGGATCGTGCAGCGCGTTCTGGAGATCGAAACCTACAAGAGCATGGCGATGCTTTCCCTGCCGACCGCCCGGGAGGTGTCGCGGACGGTCGCGCGGCTGGATCGCGAACTGGCCGAAAACGCCGCCGGCATGGCGCAGGAAAGCAACGAGGCGGCGCAGGTGCTGCACCGGCTTCTGGCCATGACCGCCGAGATCGAGGCGCTTTCCTCGGCCACCGCCTTCCGCTTCGGCGCCTTCGAGGCATATGAGGCAATCGTCACGCACCGGATCGCGGCGCTCCGCGAGAGACGGGTCGCCGACCAGCAATTGCTGGGCGAGTTCATGATGCGCCGGTTCGATCCGGCCATGCGGACATGCCGCTCGGCCAAGGGGCGGCTGGCGGAACTTTCGGGCCGGGCCGAGCGGGCGGCCAATCTTCTGCGCACCCGGGTCGATGTCTCCAACCAGGAGCAGAACGTGCAGATCCTGAAGGCGATGGACCGGCGGGCGGCGCTGCAACTCCGCCTGCAGGAAACGGTCGAGGGGCTTTCGGTTGTTGCGATCAGCTACTACGCGGTCAATCTCGCCGCCGGATTGTTCGGGCCGCTGGGTTACGGGCTCGGCCTCGACAAGACGGATATGGTGGCGCTCCTCACCATCCCGGTGGTGGCCGCGGTCTGGTTCGGGCTCCGCCGGCTCAAGCACCGCATGGAGGGAGGGGAGGGGGACTAGGCGTTCGGCCCCACCGCCCGGCCGACCGGGCCGTCGATCAATCCGCCTGCTTTCGCGCCATATCAGCGCACCACTGCCGATGGCTTCGTGAAGTCGGGGTACCCCGTGCGAAACTGCGATTCAGGAACGCGGCCGCCCGTCGGGCCGCGCTGGTTCAGATGGAGTTTGGTATGGCACTTTCACTTCCCGTCCAGGCCGGCGATCATCGTCAGGGCCCGGCAGACGCCCCCGTCGCGCTGGTTGAGTACGGCGATTATCAGTGCCCCTATTGCGGGCAGGCCGATACGGTGGTGAAAGAGGTCCGGCGCCAGTTTGGCGACCGGCTGTGTTTCGTTTTCCGCAACATGCCGCTGACCAACATGCACCCCATGGCCGAACTGGCCGCCGAGGCCGCCGAAAGCGCGGCGCTTCAGGGCAGGTTCTGGGAGATGCACGATATCCTCTATGAAAATCAGGAGCGGCTCGGCCCGCAGATGATCGAGGAGGCCGCCGTTCGCCTGGGGCTGGATATCGTCAGGTTCAACGACGACGTGAACACGCGCAAGACGCTGGAGCGGGTGCGCCACGATGTCGAGACCGCCATCAAGAGCGGCGTGCAGGGCACCCCGAGCTTTTTTGTCAATGGCCAGCCGGTGCAGGACTGGAGCCTTGCCGGCCTGACCCGGGCGATCGAGGCGGCGCTGCGCTGAACCCGGGCGAAGGGGAAATGGTGGCTTGATCCCGCCGCTCAGTCCGGGGCGATCGCGTGGAGGATGCGGCAGTCCGAGATCACGCCGCCGCCACTGCATGTGGCCGAGATCCGTCGCAGTTCCCCTGCAAGGGTCTGCAGATCGGCGATCTTGCCCTCCACCCCGGCGAGATGCGCTGCCGCGATATCGTTCACCTCGGCGCAGGGGCGCCCGGTATCCAGGGAAAGCTCCAGAAGCTCGCGGATCTGGTCCAGGGAAAACCCCAGATCCCGGCAGCGCCGGATGAACCGCAGGCGCTTCAGGGCGCTGGCGTCATAGGTCCGGTAGTTGCCCGCGCTGCGGCCCGGCGGCGGCAGAAGGCCGATCTTCTCGTAGTAGCGGATGGTGACCACCTTCGCCCCGGTTCTCCGGGCAAGATCTCCGATTTTCAGATCGCCGTGTTGCATGGCTTGACTCTATAGCAGCTATAGACAGTAGCGGTATCGAAAAACCGGTGAAAGCGAGACCCGCCAATGCCCTGTTGTTCCAGCGATACCTGTTCCTCCGGCGTGGCCGCCACCGGCCGTTACCGGTCTGTCCTGTGGGTCGTGCTCGGGATCAATGCAGCCATGTTCCTGATCGAGATCGTTGCCGGTCTCGCCGTCGGGTCGGCGGCGCTTCAGGCCGATGCGCTCGATTTCCTTGCCGATGCGGCGAATTACGGGATCAGCCTCTTCGTTCTCGGGCTGGGTCTTCGCTGGCGGGCGGGCGCGGCGCTGATCAAGGGCGCTTCCATGGGGTTCTTCGGGCTCTGGGTGGCGGGCAGCGCGCTCTGGCATGCGCTGCACGGAACGGTGCCGGGATGGGGCACGATGGGGGTGGTGGGTTCGCTGGCCCTGGTCGCCAACCTCGCCTGTCTTGCCCTTCTTTACGCCTGGCGCGACGGCGATGCGAACATGCGTTCCGTATGGATCTGCTCGCGCAACGATTCCATCGCCAATGCCGCGGTTCTGGCTGCGACGCTCGGGGTCTTTGGCACGGGAACCGGCTGGCCCGACATCGCCGTGGCCACCGTGATGGCCGCGCTGGCGATCCAGGGGGCGGTGGTCATCGTCCGGCAGGCCCTCGGGGAATTTCGCCGGGATCGCCGCCCGGATCCGGTGCCGGTCCTGCGGTGACGGTTGCCGGCCCGGGCTGCCCTCAGGCCGCGCGCCAGAACGCCGGGAAGAGAAGCACGTAGACCGTCAGCATTTCGAGCCGGCCGACATACATCCCGAAGGACAGCAGCCATTTTGCCCCGTCGGGCAGGGTCGAGAAATTTCCCGCCGGGCCGATGACCGGCCCGACCCCGGGGCCCACGTTGGCGACGGCGGTGATCGCCCCGCTGATCGAGGTGGAAACCCCGAGGTCGAACAGGCTGAGAGCGGCCCCGAGCACCATGATGGTGACCAGGTAGAAGGTGAAGAAGGTCATCACACCGTCGAGGACATCCTGTTTCAGCGCCTTCTGCTCGTAGCGGGTGGGGAAAATGCCGCTGGGGGAATGGAGCCGGCCCATCTGCGACCGGATGCTGCGGACCAGAACGATCCACCGCATCATCTTTGCGCCGCCGGCCGTCGATCCGGTGCAGCCGCCGACGGCAGTCAGGAAGAAGAAGGCGGTTACCGCGAAGGGCCCCCAGGTCGTGTAATCGGCGGTCGCGTAGCCGGTGGTCGTGACCACCGAGACCACGTTGAAGGCGACGAGGCGCAGCGCCTCGAAAAACGGTGTCTCGCTTGTCGCGACGCGCCAGAGGGTGAGGCCGAGTATGACGACGGCCAGCATCACCACCAGCCCCTGCACCTGTTCGCTGCGTATCACGCCGCGGTTCAGCACCCGGAGGTACCAGGCGAAGGGCAGGGCCCCGGCGAGCATGAAACCGGTTGCCGTCCATTGCAGATAGGCGCTTTCGAACAGTCCGAAGGACGAATCCGAGGTCGAATATCCCCCCGTCGAGAGCGTGGTGAACGCGTGGACGATGGCCTCGAACCCGGTCATGCCGCCCGAGATGTAGCAGAAGGCGCAGAGCGCGGTCAGCGCGGCATAGACCCAGATCGTCGCCGAGGCGAACCTGGCGGCACTGGCGAATTCCTTGTCGCCGCGTTCCGAGCTTTCGGTCCGGAAAAGCTGCATGCCGCCGATCCGCATGATCGGCAGAAGCGCGATACCGGCGACGATGAACCCGACGCCGCCGAACCACTGGAGGATCGCGCGCCACAGAAGGATGCCGTGTTCGGTGCTGTCGAGCCCGGTCATGACGGTCGAGCCGGTTGTCGTGATGCCCGACATCGATTCGAAGAAGGCATCGGTGAACGACAGATCCCAGACCCACAGGGGCAGCGCACCGGCTGCGGCGGCGGTGATCCACACGCTGCCGGTGAGGGCGAAGGAATGCAGCCGGCGCAGCCGGTGCCGCCCGGACGAGGATACGAGTGTCAGGCAGGCGCCGATGAAGAAGGTGAGGATGGCGGATTCGATGAAGACGCCGCTGGAATCGGGGAAAAGCGCCGCAGTCAGGCCCATCAGCGCGCCCATCCCGAGCAACAGCAGCCCGTTGGTGAAGATGACGAAGCTCATTCTGCGTCCGTTGCGTTATTCACCGGCGGTCACCATCGTGCAGGCCCTGTTCCGTCCCCGTTCGATATCATACCGCACCGGGCGGGGCATTCTTCCCGGCCCCCGGGCGTGCCGGCGGAGAGCGGCGCGGGGAATTCGGGTGACGGCTGTATGATCCAGCCATCCGCTACCCTCAAGGGTCGGGCGATGCGTCCCGGCCCGGCCCGCTCCGCTCAGACAAAGGGGCGGCCCATCGGGCCGCCCCTTCGTTTCCGGATCGGATGCCTGTCAGCCGCTCTTGCGGCCAAGCTCGATATGAAGCCGCGGGACCGCCCGTGCGTTCTCGTGCACAAGCGCCTGAAAAAGATCGCGGATCCAGATCAGCGGAGCGATTTTTCGTGCCATCGTCATCTCCTGTGTTCATGATGTCGTTAGCGCAAACATATGATGCCGGCGGCGAATGAAAACCGCCGAATCCGAAAGGCTGCCTTGCACGGGCGTTATCGCTTCGGTTTCACGCCGGGCATCCTGCACCGGGGAATGCGTTCGGGCCGGGGCGAGGCGGTATTTTCCGTTTCAGCGAGTATTCCCCGCCCGGCACGGGCGAACCCGGCGGGCCGGAACCCGCCGCACCGCCGCCGGAAAGCCCGGGCCGATTTCCGTCACATGAAGTTCAGGGTGTCGGTGCCGAAGGCTTCCAGCAGGAACATCACATCGTTGTAGTCCCGGTCGCCTCCGCCCAGCATGTCCTCGAAACCGATTATCGTCTGCGTGTCGTCAGACGTGGCGAAGGTCCGGGCATGCGCGCGATTGTCCGGGTTGAGGCTGAAGTCGAGGCTGTGGAAGACGATCTTGTCGATCGCCTCGTCATTCACGGCGAGCCTTATGGTATTGCCATCGTCGATGGATGCCGCTTCCCCCAACCGGTTCACGAAGCTGACGATGTCCGAATCGCCAAGCGATCTGGCCCAGTTCGCGGCGTCCTGGACGATGAAGAAGCCCAGGGAATGCCCCTTTTCGACATTCTGGATTTCCGTCTGGAGCCCTGTCGTGATCCTGACGCTTTCGAAGAGGATCTGTGCATCGACGATCCGCCCCTCCGCGTCGACCTCGTAGCATCCCAGCACATTGTCGTAGCCGGCGGACAGGTTGTATTCCGGCAGCAGCGTGACCGTGAGCGGGTCGAGATAGTCGCCGCTGCCCTGGCCCGGGTCCGTTCCGCCGTTTCCGTTGCCCCCGCCGTTCCCGGTGTCGCCGCTGTCCTTTACGGAGACCTGCGCCACCGCGGATGTGAAGTTGCCGAACTTGTCGGTTACCCAGTACTTGAAACTGTCGGTGCCGCTGAATTCCAGATCCGGGCGGTAGGTGACCGTTCCGTCCCCGTTGTCGACAACCTTGCCGTGCAGGGGCTGGACGATTCCATCGACGACAATCGTATCGCCGTCCGGATCGTGATCGTTGGCGAGCAGATCGATCACGACGGCGGTGTCGGTTTCCGTGCTGGCGGTCTCGCCGCGTGCCACGGGTGCCAGACTGTCGAGGTCGATGGTTCCGGCGTGGACGGCATTCTTGTAGCTGCCATACGGGGATTGCAGCGGAACGTTGGGGTCGATTTTCACCAGATGCCCGAATTTGTGGATCTCGCCGGTCAGACGGTCGCTGTAGTAGCTTTCGAGCACGAAATAGCGGTTGCCGTCGGAGGCGGTATAGAACCCGTCGGTCTCCAGGATCCTGATCACATGGGCCCTGTCCGCTTCATAGGAATCGGTGCCCGAGGGCAGGGATATCGCACCCAGGGAATCGATCTTCGTGCCGGATATGACCACCTTGCGCGCATCGGGATCCGGCCAGCCCTCCTTGTAGGTGAGTGGCTCGTCCAGCAGGATCTCGAAGCGGCCGGGAACCACCCTGGCGGAGCCCGTGACGATCAGATCCTGCGCCGGATCGGATTCGAGGAAATCCGTCTGCGCACCGGATATCGACGGGTTGATCACGGCGTAATGCGGATTTTCCGGAGTGGTGCCGATGAACTCGCGGTCCATGTCGATCCCGACCCTGAACCCGTCGATCGTGGCATCGATGATCGTGATGTCCGAGGTGTTGACACCCAGGATGATGCCGCGGGCCGCGCCCGTGAACGGAGCGTCCTCGCGCCCGACAAGGTCGAAGTTTTCGAGGATGTAGTGCGAGGTGTACTCGATCTGGGCGCCGTTCTTCACACTCCACGCGGTAAAGTCCCTGAGATGGGTGTGAATGTCGTGGCCCTGGTTCGGTTCGGCCTTGACGATGTGCAGCCCCTGGTTGGCGGCGAAGGTCTCGTTGTTGATGAAAGTCAGGATCGGAGCGTCGTCGACATCGACGGAATCGCTCAGCCCGAGAGCCTCGGGGAAGTCGAAGACGGCGGAGTCGAACGGGATGTTGCCACCTTCCTTCGGGGTGCGGTGGAACCAGACAAATCCGTTGTTCACGCTGGCGGCGATGTTGCCTTCCAGTTCGATCATGCGCCCCTGGAGCCAATAGCCGTCACCCGTCTTTCCCAGGTCGAAAGCCGGGTCGCCGGCATGGTTGGCGACCTTGACGGAATCCCAGCTTATGCCCTGGGCGTAGATGGCGATATTGTCCGACCAGCGGCCGATCTCGTTTCCGGTTTCGGCGACGAACCCCGCACCGAAGGTGTTGTACGAGGCGTTGTCGTGCAGGACGGCGTAGGAATCGTGGTGGACATATCCCCATCCCGGGGAACCGAAGACCGCGTTGCCGACCAGCATCGCCGGATCGTCCCCGTCATCGTCGACGCCGGCCCGGTGGATATGGACCGAGTAACGCCCCTTGACGTTGGTGTCGTAGGAGATCGTGTCGTAATCCTCGGCCTCCATCGCGTCGCGCGACTTGTCGGTCCTGCCGAGTTCGTGGAATTCCACATAGCGAACATCCACGTCGTCGTTGTGCATGAACATCACGTGACCGCGCTCGTAGACCTCGGCGGTAGCGGGGTCCTCGGTGGCGATGGTGATGTTGCGGCTGTAGTTGGCGACCGAGGTCTTCAGATCGTCGCGCGGCGCGTCGTGGTCGTATTTCAGCGGCGTATCGAAATAGACCGTGTTGCCGTCGATCCGCGTGATGGTGAGGATCTCGTCCTCCGGCTCGTGGTGGCGGACGGCCCTGACGCTGTTGTCCCACATGTAGCCGTCGTAATGCGTGCCGGCGAGGACCAGCGTATCCCCGACCTGCCAGTTCTGCGGGATCTCGGAAAGCTCGATCGAGGTATCCCCGGCCATCGGGTCGGTCGCGACCTTGAGGTGCGTGGTCTTTTCCAGCCCGTGCATCTCGACCTCGCCCAGGGCGACGATGCCGCGGCTGAGCAGGCTGGTATCCCAGCTGGTGTCAATCGCGCCGTTGTTGGCGATGACGATATCGATCTGCACGCCCTCCCGAACCGGATCGTCCTGGGTGCCGATGATCAGGTGGCTGCCGGAGTTGGTCACCATGGTGTCGACCACCATGCGGCTGTCGGTATCGGTGGCGAAGCGCAGCGTGCCGTCGACCCGGACGGTGAACAGCCGGGCGTCGGACACCCCGTCATAGGTGACGGTGACGCCTTCGGAGATCACCACCCGCGCGTCATCGCCGGGGATCCTGCCGTCGGCCCAGGTGGCCGGGTCGAACCAGGAGCCGTCGGAAACCGCCACATGGGTTGCCGCCGAAAGGGGGACCAGATTGAGCAGGGCCATGTGATGGCCCATGCCCATCCCCATGTCCATGTCGCCCATACCGCCGGTGTCGCCCATTTCCGTGCCGGACATGGATGCGGTCATCTCCATCGCCGCATCGGAAGCATCGGTGGACAGGGTGTCCATCGCGGCCATCGTGTCTGTCGTGGTGACGGTGGTCGTTTGCAGGCTGCCGGAAAAACCGGCGTATACGCCCGGCTCGGCGGCAACCACAGTGTCGTCGGCCGAAACGCCGTCGGCGATTTCCACCGCGAACGTCGCCGATTCCGACAGGATGAGCGCCGCCTGTTGTGGCGAAGGTGCGTTCAGGGCATCGCTGCCCTCTGCGGATTCTTCCCCTGCCGCTTCACCGGCAAGAACCAGAAGGCTCTCGTCGAGAACCAGCGGTTGTGAGGACGCGGATTTCCCGGTGCCATGGTCCGAAATTTCCCGTGATGTTGCCGCGGCCATCGGAATCGGGCCGCCGTTCATGGTGGAGTCGGGCGCAAACGCGCCGACAGACGCCATTGCCCCGGTCAGGGCTGAATTGGATGACATGTTGGATTTGCTCGCTTTTCTAGTCCGCGTGATTGAGTGGGATCAGTTGGGCCTGTGCCTGGCAAATCACTGGTAAGGAAACGTGGTGACACCTCACTTGCAAAATAACGGAGAGGCACCTCACTTTGAAAAAACCTGAACGGCATCATATCAGCATGTTTGAACATGTTAAACGGGGCTTGGCGGCTCATCTACTGGCGCACATCCGGAAAGATGGAAACCCCTCGGCACGCGATGTCTGTTTTCTGCGGCAGAAAATCTCTCATCGCAACGGTTAACACATGGTTAATTGCAATAGATCAGATAGTTGCAATGTATGTCAGATTGGCGAAAAGGCCGGGTTCTCTCCTGTCGCCGGCTTCAACTGGCCGAAAGATACAGGCGTGGGCGATAAATTGCCGAGCGATGGGCAAATGGTGAAACCGTTTGACATGAATAGAAAAATTACAAATCAATTACAGGTTGATTTATGATGCCGGGGCCGTGTGCTCCGGATTCCGTTCCGGGGGCGAGTCAGGAGGCGCGGTCTTTCATGGACCGGAAATCCCTACTGCACTATCACTCCGGCGATGTGGTACCACCCCGGCCATAAGCGGGAGCAACGTATTGGAAGACCGGATTTCCGAGAACGATGTCCGCCGGGTCGTTCCGCCCGGCATGAACTTCGCCCCTCCGGGGCAGGGGGCGGAGGCGCTTGTCATCAACACGCCCACCCGCGAGGCGCTGCTGGCGGATATCGAGACGCGGCTGGGGGGCGGGCGCGGCTTTGCCGTGGCCACGCTCAACCTCGACCATGTGGTCAAGCTGCGCCGGTCTCCGGCGTTTCATGCCGCCTATGCCGCCCACAGCCATGTCGTGGCCGACGGCAATCCGATCGTCTGGTTTTCGCGCATGGCGGGGCAGGATGTGGGCCTTGTCCCGGGCAGCGAACTGATCGAGCCGGTCGCGGCGCTTGCCGCCCGCACGGGTGCGCCGGTGGGGCTGTTCGGCAGTACGCCCGAAACGCTCGATCTGGCCGCCGCCCGTCTGGCCGCGCGCCATCCGGGGCTGGAGGTGGCCGCCCGGATCGCCCCGCCGCACGGGTTCGACCCCGCCGGCCCCGCCGCCGACGCCTGCATCGCAGAGATGGGGCAGAGCGCGGCCCGCGTCTGGTTCCTGGCGCTCGGGGCGCCCAAGCAGGAGATCTTTGCCATCCGGGCCTGGCAGCGGCTGCCGCAGGCGGGGTTCCTGTCGATCGGGGCCGGGCTCGATTTCATTGCCGGGCACCAGAAGCGGGCGCCCGGACTGGTGCGCAGTCTCAAGGCGGAATGGCTCTGGCGCATGGGCACCGATCCGGTGCGGCTGGCGCCGCGCTATGCCAGATGCGTCGCCGTCATGCCGGGGCTTGCCCGGCGGGCCATGCATTCCAGACGCACGGCCCCGGCCGCGCGGGAGCAGTAGCCATGTATCGCCGCCTTCGTTCCCGCCGCGGCGCAGCCGGGATATTCCGGGTGAGGTCCAATGCCTAACGGCTTCGCCTATCTGGCCCTTTTCGCCTGGCCTGTGGCCGCGCTCCTGTTCCTGCGGCGTCAACCGCTGCCGGTGGGGGTTGCGGTGGCCCTTGTCGGCGGGCTTCTGCTGCTGCCGGTCAAGCCCGTCCTCGATCTGCCGTTGCTGCCGGCATATGACAAGAACCTGGCGGCGATCCTGGCCGCCCTTCTGGTGTTCTGGCAGCATGACGCAAGACCGGCCGGCGCATACAGGCGGGCCGCTGCCGGGGAGCGGGAATATACGGTGTTGCCGGGATGGATTCCGGCCAACATCCCCATACGAATCTGCCTCGTTTGCCTGATCGGCGGGGCCGGGGTCACGGTAATGCAGAATTCCGAGCCCCTGGTCTATGGTCCCAGGGTGATCAAGGGGCTTGCGACCTACGACGCCATGTCGGCAATTCTGGGAATGATCGTGATCGTCCTGCCCTACCTGATCGGGCGCAAGTTCTTCTCGACCTCGCGGAGTCAGCAGCAACTGCTTGTGGTGCTGTCGATCGCGGCTGTCCTCTATGCCCTCCCGGCGCTCTACGAGATCAAGATGTCGCCGCAGCTCAACCGGATGGTATACGGCTTCTTCCCGCACAGCTGGCTGCAGCATTACCGGGGAGGCGGCTGGCGGCCGATCGTCTTTCAGTCGCACGGGCTGGTGCTGTCGATCTTCTTCACCATGGCCCTGCTTGCCTCCATCGCCGCTGCCCGGCTCGACAGGTCGGGAAGGAAAGCGCGTTTCATGGCGGCGGCCGGACTTCTTTTCGTGACGCTTGTGCTGTCCAAATCCCTCGGAGCCCTGGCCATCGCCCTGATCATGGCGCCGATCATGCTGCTGGGAAGCGCGCGGGTGCAGATCCTGACGGCCATGGCTGTCTCGGTACTGCTGCTGACCTACCCTGCGTTTCGCAGTGCCGGAGCGATCCCGGTCGGGCGCATCGTCGAGGTCGCCAACGACATCAATCCCGCCCGGGCGGAATCCCTGCTGTTCCGCCTGAACAACGAGGACATCCTGCTGGAGAAGGCCGCCCGGAAACCGCTGTTCGGCTGGGGGGATTTCGGGAGGGCCAGGGTGTTCAACGAACGGGGAGAGGATATCAGCGTTACGGACGGGTTCTGGGTGATCCATCTCGGAAACGGCGGCTGGGTGCGCTATCTCTCCATTCTCGGACTGCTCTGTTTTCCGATCCTGCAACTCGTTCTCTTGCGGTCGTCCCGGGAAATCGGGACCGCTGCCGCATTGTCGCTCATTGTCGCTGCCAATCTCGTCGATCTTGTTCCCAATGCGGGGCTGACGTCGCTGGGATGGCTGCTGGCGGGATCGCTGGCCGGCCTGCTGGAGCGGCGGGGGGTGACCGGGACGCAGCCCGGGGATCTGCAGGATGCCGGGATGCCGGCCCGCAGCACCTTGTCGTTCCGCCCCGGCCGCGTATCCGAAGGCCCTGCCCCCCCCGCCAGACCGTCGCTCTATACTCCGGGCCGGGGGAATGATCCGCCCGGAAGGAAGACGCCGGCGCAGCCCCTGCGAAGCAGCCCGTTCATACCCCGGGCAGGCCGGCGGAAAGGCGCGGCGCAGGATTTGCTGGAGAGTTCCTGAGTCGGACGCCGTGGAAGGGACAATGGACAACGCATCTGAAATCTCGGTCATTATCGTCAACTACGGGACACCGGAGCTGGCGGCAGAGGCCGTGGAAAGCGTTCTGGCGCGCGATCATGGCGGGCGGCGTGTGGACGTTCACATTGTCGACAACGCCTCGCCCGGCGATGATGTGCGCTGGCTGGAACGTACCGCTGCCGAACGGGGGTGGGGGCCGCGCGTCACGCTTTATCCGGAGCAGGTAAATCACGGATTCGGGCGCGGAAACAACTGTGTCCTGCGCAGGCTTCGCGAACGTCCCGAACCGCCGGACAAGGTCTTTCTGCTGAATCCCGACGCCCGGCTCGACAACGAGGCCGTGGAAATCCTCGCCGGGGTTCTGGACCGCAACCCCGGGGTCGGCAGTGCGGGAACGCGGATCTCCATGCCCGATGGTCGGCCGGTAACCGCCGCCTTCCGGTTTCCGTCCCTTGCGAGCGATTTTTCCCAGAGCCTCGGTTTCGGGCCGCTGAACCGCCTGCTGGGGCGGTGGTCGGTTCCCCTGTCGCCGGAATGTCCGACCGGGCCGGTCGACTGGGTTTCGGGGGCCGCCGTCATGTTCCGCTTCGACGCCATCGCACAGGCCGGTTTCTTCGATCCCGACTATTTCCTCTACCACGAGGAGGTCGATCTGATGTGGCGTCTGAAACGGAACGGCTGGACATGCTGGCATGTTGCCGAAGCCAGGGTCGTTCATGCCGAAGGGGCGGCGACACAGGTCCGCGGCCGCGATGTCGCCCGCCGGCCGCGGCCGGATTACTGGTACGATTCCCGGCGCCTGCTTCTGCTCAAGACCCGGGGCCGGGGCGGGGCGCTTGCGGCAGCGCTGGCCGTAACCGTTGGGGCGGCCCTCAATCATGCCATGTCGGTTGTGAAACGGCGGCAGGTGAACCTGCCGCAGAATTTCATCGCGGATCACTGGCGTCTGGTGACGCGGCCGCTTCTGACGGGTTTGCGGAGGCCGAAATGATGGATGGTTGCGCCGCCGCGCCGGATCGCCCGGAAAGGAGATTCGAGATGCCCGTGCCCGACACCTCTTGCGGATCTTCGCCGGGCGGGATTGGCGTTGTCGTCATCGGGCGCAACGAGGGCGAGCGCCTGCGCCGCTGTCTCGCCTCGCTCGGGCCGGGAGCGGACAGGATCGTCTATGTCGATTCCGGATCGACGGACGGCAGCGTGGCGGCGGCGCGGGCCGTCGGTGCCGGGGTTGTGGAACTGGATCTTTCCCGCCCCTTCACCGCGGCCCGGGCGCGCAATGCCGGGCTGGCGGTACTGAACGGCAAGGCCCCCCCGGAATTCGTCCAGTTCATCGACGGCGATTGCGAAATGGCACCCGGCTGGCTCGGGGCGGCGCGGGATTTCCTGGTGGAAACCCCCGGGGCTGCGGCGGTGTCCGGGCGTCTGCGGGAGCGTTTTCCGGAAAAATCGGTCTACAACCGGCTTTGCGACGAGGAATGGAATCTGCCCGCCGGCCGGATTCGCGCCTGCGGCGGCATCGCCATGATGCGTCTGGCGGTCGTGGCGGGCCAGGGTGGCTTTCGCGAGGATCTGATTGCCGGCGAGGAGCCGGAGCTTTGCCTGAGGATGCGCCATGACGGGTGGGAAATCTGGCGGATCGACCACGAGATGGGGTTTCACGACGCCGATATCACCCGCTTTGCGCAATGGTGGACGCGCTCCCGGCGGGGAGGGCACGCCTATGCCGAAGGGGCGGCCCTGCATGGCAATGGCCCGGAGCCCTATTTCGTCGCCGAAATGCGACGGCTGATGATATGGGGGGCCTTTCTGCCGGTTTCCATACTGCTTCTGGCCTTGCTGGTGTCCCCGTGGGCGCTGGCGCTGTTTCTGGTCTATCCGTTGCAGGTATTCCGGCTGTCGCGCCGCTACGGGTGGCAAAAGGCCTTTTTCACCACCCTGAGCCGGTTCCCCGAGGCCCGGGGTGCGGCCGATTACTACTGGAAGCGGTGGCGCGGCAGGCGGCAGGGCCTGATCGAATACAAGTGACGGGGCTCAGTCCTTCGGGATGACGCGCGCCGGTATGCCCGCCACGACCGAACCCGATGCGACATCCCGGGTGACGACGGCATTCGCGCCGACCCGGACATGATCGCCGATCCGGACCGGTCCGATAATCTTGGCGCCGGCGCCGATGTCCACATGGCCTCCGATCTCGACACCGCCGGTGATCGTCACCTGCTGGAACAGCAGGCAGTTGCATCCGATGGGCGACGCCGGATGCACGACCACCCCGTTGGGGTGGGGAAGCAGCAGGCCGCCGCCGATCTTCGAATCCAGCGGAATGTCGGCGCCGCTTGCAACGGACCAGAAGCGGTGCTGCGCCGTCCAGTAGATGCGCAGGATCCGGCCGAATGGGCCGCGGGCGCGCTGATAGCCGCGGATCGTTCGCAACAGGCGGCGCGAGGGATCCCACCAGCGGCGCGGCTTTTCCCGTGACCAGTCGGGTTCGGTTGCCGATACCTGCGCTGAAAAATCCATCCTGCCTTCTCTTTTTTCGTTGCCGACCGCAGTCACCTTCGCCGCTATGGCAGCAGTGCCCGCAGGTCTCCGGCGTGCATGTAGCACGCCATGCCGCCGGCCGTCAGGCCGACCAGCAGGAAACCGAAGTCGTGAAGCGGATCCCAGACCCCGTACCGCCGCGCATAGGCCATCCGTATGGGATAATTGCAAAGCACCGCAAGACCGGGGGCGAGAATGACCCCGAATATGCCGGCGATCCGGACACCCAGCAGAAGGAAGACGAACTGCAATGCCGCCGTGGTCGAGAGCACGACCAGGAAGCGCCGGGAATCCCCCGAGGCCATCAGGGCCGTCGGGGCCGTGTCGAGCGCCAGCACCGGCATGAATGACAGCGCGTAGAGCGTCGTGACGGCGCCGGCCATGGCGTAACGCGGATCGTAGAGAAGATCGACCAGAACGGGGCCGGCAAAACCGAGCAGGGCGGTGGCGAGGATCATCCCCGCCGCAAGCCAGCGGCGGACGCGGAAGATCGCAGCGCGGTTGCCTGCGCTCTCCTGCGCGGGCTTCATCCGGTAGAGGGGGAAAACCACCTTGGAGGTCAGCGTCGTGGACAGCACGACAGCCATGTTGGCAAGAAAGAAGCCGATATTGTAGACGCCAAGCTCGGAAAGCGAGAGATAAAGGCCAAGAACCATCCGGTCGCCCTGCGCAATGACGAAACCGGCCGCGGTGCTGAGAAACAGGAACTTTCCGAAGTGGAACAGGTCCAGCAGCGCCGAGCGTTCCAGCAGCAGACGGTTGCGCGCGTTCGGCAGGAACAGGCGGTAGGCCACGAGCGTCAGGACCCCGCCGATCAGGGTTCCCATCACCAGCGCCCAGACGGATCTTTCCAGGTAGGCTATTACGATCATGAGCAGAATTGACACGATCTGCCCGCAAAGATTGATCATCGTCACCAGACCGACATGGAGATGGCGGTCGGCGGTGTGTACCGCCGTCGGGGTGAACCCCTGGATGAGCAGGATCAGGCCCGAGACCGGCAGGATATGGGCAAGGGACGGTTCGCCATAGAAATGCGCGGCGGGTCCGGCCAGGGCGACGGCACCGAGCCAGAGAATGGCGCCGCGGATTATCTGCACGGTCCAGGCGGTATTCAGGAAATCGGGATCGTCGCCGCGCGCGTTCTGGATGATCGAGGAGCGGACCCCGGTATCCGAGAACAGCGCCAGCCCCACCAGGAAAGCCTGGACAAGCGCCATCAGGCCAAAGGCCTCGGGGAAAAGCAGGCGGGTCAGGATCAGGTTGGAGGCGAACCGCAATGCCTGCGAACCGCCGAATCCCAGAAACGTCCACAGGGTCGCGCGTTTGACCCGTGTTCCGACATTGCCCGGATTGGCGCCCGGATTGGTGGATGTCACATGCATTCTCCCGACCGGGCCGGATTGGCGGCAGCCCCGGATTGGTGCCGTTGCGCAAGCCCCATGCCAGACAATCGATAATATCCCCTGTTTTCGAAATGACGGGCTTCAAATACGCCGGGCGGCCGCGCGCCCGGCAACCCTGTACCGGCCCTTTTCCGACACGGCAAGTGAGGGGTTCCCGACCATCGGGCAGCCTGCGCCCGCTTCGGTTCGTGGCGCAAACCTGCCCGGCGACCGGTGCCATGGCGGCTCGAAAAGGTGCAAGATACTGTAAATGACATGTATTGTCGGTGCCGCATATGTCGTGCCGAAAAATCCATCGGCTTTTCGAAACGATCTAGCGGATATCGTCGAAGATGTAGAACAGCGTGGCGCCCGGCGGCAGGTCGCCCACCTCGAGGCGGGGGAGCCCGTCCGGCACGGGGAGTTCCTCCGAAACGATGCCGGCCGTTCTGGAAGAGACGTTGTTATCGCTGTAGCTGCCGTCCAGGCGGATCAGCGTCAGACGTCCGGCGTCCCGGATCGGCAGATCCACCGTAACCGGAACATGCCCGTCGCTTTCGGAAAACGGATAATCCGGAAGCAGGCGTGAGATCAGGATCACCGTCAGCCGGCTGCCCTTCCGCGTGGCATAGACCGCCACCAGCGGCCCGCCATCGACCGCCGCGCGCTGGTCGCGCGCCGGAAGGTCGGTCCGGGGAACCTTTCGTGTTTCGACCGCCAGCATGTCACCCGTGGCCTCGCGGTTGAAGATGCCCAGCAGATCCCAGGACGGATAGCTCTGTCCGCCCAGATTCCAGCGGGCGTGGGAACTCCAGTAGCCACCGGCCCCGAAGGTGAAGAAATTCTGCAATGTGAAGCCCTGGCGCGCATTGGCCAGAAATGTGTCCAGCGTGGCCGTGCCCGCGGCGGCGCTTTTCATCGCCTGCTCCTGTAGTGCCGCAGCTTCGGCGCCGACCCGCGCCCCGTTCAGCCCGTTCAGCGCATAGCCCGGACCGGCCTCATAGGTGCCGACCCGCAGCGGTTCGTCGCGCTGCCGGGAGATCTCTCCGGCGGCGGCCATGTAGCGGCGGGCCCGCGGCAGGCCGGACTGGAGCACATTGGTCAGTATCGAAAAGAACCCGTTGGTGTCCGGCCGGACGGGGCCTTCGTTCTCGTCCCATCCGCCATTATAGGCGGCATGGGTCAGGATGCGCGAATGGGGGGACAGGGCTGCAGCCTCGACCCCGTAATCGTTGCCGCTCCAGCCGCCGAGAACCGGGATCAGGCGCTCGGCCAGTTGCGGCCAGTCGGGGCTCTGGCGCAGGATGGAGAGGACGTATTCCTGATAGAGACCATAGACTTCCCCCCGCGAATAGCGCCGGCCCGTCGCCGCGTCCCGCATTTCGTGAAAGATCCACGGGCTGAAAAGGCCGTTCCAGGTTTCGTTTCCGATCTCGAAATAGATCCGGCCGAAACTGTCGCTCCAGGGGGGGGGATGGCCCTGCGCATGGCGTTTTGCGGCCCAGGGCAGGGCCTCGGGATCGTCGGTTGCGGGATCGAAGGGTGCGGCCAGATATTCGGCCAGACCCAGCCATTCCTCGCGCGACAGGTGGGGTTCGACCTGAAGCCAGGGGTCGACGCCGGCCCGCTCCATCAGGGCCAGCGACTGGGGCAGGGTATTGCCGCCCCTGATGCTGCCGACCCCGCCGGGATTGGTCAGCTGTTCCAGATCGTAGTTCAGTCCGCCGGATTTGACGAACGCATGTGTCCGGAGTGCGGCCATGGCGGAGTTTTCCAGAAGCGCCTCGTCCTCCGGCAGCAGGGCAAGGAAGGGCGCATCGTCCCGGAAGACGCGCAGGTTGTCGAGGTCGAACTCTCCCGGGCCGGTGAATTGCAGCCCCATCCAGCCGGGCTGAGCCCCCTCGAAGGGCGCCGGAACGCGGAAGGTGGCGGTATGTTTCCGCCATTCGGGCGAAACGCGGAACGTGACCGGCGGGATATGGGTGGGGCCCGCGGCGCCATGGGGCGGGCCGGTCAGGATGAAGCGTACCGGGTGCGGGGTCCGGCCACGGATCCAGGCCTCGAAGCGATAGGTCTTTCCGGGCTCCAGAACCGGATAATAGGTTTGCCCCGTTCCGGAATGGTTATAGGCGCCCACATCGAACTGCTGTTTTTGCAGCAGCGTGAAACGGAGAAATGTCTCGCCGGAGTCTTCGACCGCCGTGCCGGTCTCGTGGGGGGCCAGATGCCAGTCTGCCCCGCCCGGGTCTTCGGGCCATGGGCGGATGAGGGGGGAGCCGAACACCTGCTGCGCGCTGTGGGTGTTCCAGATCCTGTTGGTGACCAGTCCGGCACGGTCCGTCCGGGTGCCCCGGTGGCGCAGGATGACCAGATCGCCGGCGCGGATGGCCGGTCCGTCGCCGGCCAGATCGATGTAATGGCCGCGATGCTCCCCGGGGGGCGTGTCCGAGCGGTATATCGCGTATCCGGCGGCTTCCGGAACGGGATCCCAGGCCAGTTGCAGCATGCCGTCGTCAAGCGGCTGCGCCCGCAGGTTTCGCGGCGCCGGAAGGTCCGGGTTGTCCTGCCCGGATATGGAGACGCGGATCATGTGATTGTCCGGCCGGTCTCCGGCAGGTGTGGCCCCGGCGGGTTTCCCGGCCGATACGGCGATGGCCGGCGCCGAAAGGGCTCCGGTGCGGTCGATTGCCCGCACCGTGAAGTAATCGGTCCCGCCGGTTCTGTTCCAGTGCTCCCAGGCAAAGACATATCGGGTCTGCCCGGGGGGAACCGCCTGGCCCTCGTCTTCCTGAACCCAGCCGCTGGCCTGGAAACCGCCCGGCGCGATCCGGTCGCGCCGGACCGAATGGAAGGCACCGTTCTCGATGCGCAGCACTTCGATACCGGCGCCGTCGAAGGCGCCGGTGCGCCAGCTGTCGTGGCCCGACAGGGTGCGCGGATCGGCAAGGATCCGGTTCCGGCCGCCGGCGGTCGTCAGAAACCAGGTCCGGAAGATCCTTGGCTCGAAGCCCCCTCCGGGCAGCATCCTGGAACCGTTGCCCGTCGTGTCGATCGTTGCGGTGAAGGGGCGCACATCGGCGGCGGCCACCTCGTCGCGGACGATGAACCGCGCGGGGGGAAGATCCTTTCCGCAAACGGCGGCCGGGACCGAGAGGGCGAGCACGAGCCCGGCCCCTGTCAGGCGTTTCCACATTGCCGAACCTGCTTGTCGTGGGAGGGAGTGTTTTCCTTGCAGCCGCATTTTCTCCAAAACCCTGCGCGGTTCAACTTTCCCGCGATGTTCCGCCATGCAAGAGGCGGATATCCGCCCCGTGCCGGCAAGGTCCGGCCGGCGGGCCGCCGCCTCCGGGTTTGCGGTATCAGGTACGCGGTATCAGGTACGCGGGCGGCCCGAAACACGAGATTGTCCGGAAACGGCCTGCGAAAGCGCCGCCTTCGGTGAGAGCGCCCGCCGTTTTTCGGGTGACATGGCCGTTGTGTCGGTGGTCTAACGACACCACGTTCGATGACCGGCAGATTCAGGAGTCCCCGATGATATTTCCCGTTGTCCTTTGCGGCGGTTCCGGCACCCGGTTATGGCCCTCTTCGCGCAAGGCCTATCCGAAGCAGTTCATCAGCCTTCTGGGGGACGAAAGCCTTTATCAGACCACGCTGAGACGGCTGTCCGGGGAGCGGTTCGACCGGCCTCTGGTGATGACTAACGAGGCTTTCCGCTTCCTCGCCAGCCAGCAGGCCGCCGGGGTCGGGCTTGCCGACGCCCGCGTGGTCGTCGAACCCTGCCTGCGGGATACCGGCCCGGCGGTTCTGGCTGCCGCGCTGATGATCGCGCGCGACGCGGGAGCGGATGCGCTGGTCCTGGTGGCTCCGTCCGATCATGTGATCCCCGATGTGGCAGGGTTCCGCGCGGCGGTGGATCGCGGGGTTGCCGCGGCAGAACGGGGGGCGCTGGTCACATTCGGCGTGACCCCGGACCGTCCGGAAACGGGATACGGCTATCTTGAGCTTTCGGCCCCGCCCGATCCGGCCCGCCCGGCAATCCCGCTCAGGAGCTTTCGCGAGAAACCCGATACGGAGACGGCGGAAAGGATGCTGGCGGCGGGAAATTTTCTCTGGAACGCGGGTATCTTCCTGTTCCGCGCCGGCGATGCGATCGCCGCTTTCGAGGCCCATGCTCCCTTCCTGATGGAACCGGTTCGCGAGGCCGTCGGGAAAGGGGTGAAAGACCTCAACCTGTTCCGGCTGGACGAAGCCGCCTATTCGGCGGCCAGGTCGATTTCCTTCGACTATGCGGTGATGGAAAAGGCCGAAACCGTCCATGCCGTGCCTTTCGACTGCGGATGGTCGGATCTCGGCTCCTGGGATGCGCTCTGGAAGGAGGAGAACCCGGACGACGACGGCGTCGCGACCCATGGGTCCGTGACGGCGGTCGACTGCCACGACAGCTACCTGCGCTCGGAAGAGGACGGCATGCACCTGACCGCACTGGGCGTGAAGGATATCGTCGCCGTGGCGATGCGCGACGCGGTTCTGGTGGCCGACAGATCCCGTGTCCAGGATATCAAGGGGCTGGTGGCCGGCCTGCGCGCCGCGCAGGTGCGGCAGGCCGACGACTATCCGCGGTTTCACCGGCCCTGGGGCTGGTACGAGACGCTCTGCATCGACAACCGCTTTCAGGTGAAGAGGATCATGGTGCATCCCGGCGGTGTCCTGAGCCTGCAGAGCCACATGCACCGCTCCGAACACTGGGTTGTGGTCTCGGGGACGGCCGAGGTGACCGTGGGCGACGAGGTGCGGCTCGTGACCGAGAACGAAAGCGTCTATATCCCGCTTGGCGCCCGCCACCGGATGGCCAACCCCGGCAAGCTGCCGATGTATCTCATCGAGGTCCAGACGGGGGCCTATCTCGGCGAGGACGATATTGTCCGCTACGAGGATGCCTATGGCAGGGGCTGAGCCCCGCATTCTGGTCGTCACGCCGTTCGATGACGGCTGGACGTGGCTGTCGGGGTATTTCGCCGCCGGAGAATACCGCTGGACGTTCCTGCGCGCCGATCTGTTGCAGCGCGGGCGCAGGGCTCTGGTCGGGCATGCGTTGCGGGCCGCGCTGACGGCCCGCCGCCACGACGTGGTGATCACGCACGGCCCCTGGCTCACATTGTTCACGGCGGCGTTTCTGAGGCTGTTGCGTATCCGGCGCCCTCATCTCGCCTTTACCTTCAACCATGGCAACGGGCTGTTCTTTTCGGGTCCCTATCTGGGGCTGGCGCGGCGCGTCCTGCCTTCGGTCGACGCGTTTGTCACCCATTCGAGTTACGAGCGGGATCTCCTGTCGCTGAAATATGACATTCCCATCGGGAAGCTGCACTTCACCCACTGGGCCATTGCCGCACCGGAAAGGGGGCGCAACCGGGTCGATTACGTTGCACGGGAAGACGATTACGCCTGTTGTATCGGACGGAACAACCGGGATATCCCGACATTCCTCGAAGCCGTCCGCCGGTCCGGTGTCAGGGCGGTGCTGATCTGCGGCGAGCGGGATGCCGAGGGGCTCGATATTCCCGAAGGGGTGACGCTGCGCTCCGGCGTGCCGCTGGCCGAATGCGAAGAGGTGATGGAGAAGGCCATGGTCTCGGTCGTGCCGCTGCTCGACGATTCCACCGGCGCCGGCCATATGACCATCGTCATCTCGCTGCATTACGGCACACCGGTCATCGCAACCGAAAGCCCGGTGCTGAGCGATTACGTGATCGACGGCAGGACGGGCCTGCATGTTCCACGCGGGGATGCCGAAGCCCTGGCGGCCGCCATTTCGCGCCTGCGCGATACCCCGGCCCTGCGGGAACGGCTCGGCACGCAAGGCGAGGCATTTGCGCAGGCCAGCCTGAGCGAGCAGAGCGCCGCCGCCTTTCTTCGCCGGCTTCTGCTGATGCATGCTCCGGAGCGGTCGCGGGCATGACGGCTCTGCTCCGAAATGCCTGCGGCATGGGTCCGTCGGGTGGTTTGCCGGCTTGGAAAGCGCGTTCCGCATCACTAAGCTGCCAGGCGGATACGGTCTGGAACAAGCGTATCTGGCCGATTTCCAGAGGTCACCACGATGAACGGCGAAGCCCGACGACGCCTTGCGACAAGGATGAAGAAGGCGGTTTCGCTGGTGTTCCGGTTTCGCGACCAGACGGGAATCCGCGGTTTTTACAGGTTCGCTCACGGATGGCGCTTTGCGGACAGGGCAGCGCTGATAAACCATCTCTTCGTGGTCCATGGCTTCGAGAGCTATCTGGAAATCGGTGTCAGGAACCGGTCCGACCTGTATGACCGGATCAACGCCACGACCAAGGTTGGCGTCGATCCCGATCCGACAGCCGAGGCCGACCATATCCTGACCTCGGACAGCTATTTCGAACGGTCCGATGCGACATTCGACATCATCTTCATCGACGGCCTTCACACTGGCGAGCAGGTCGCCCGCGACATCGCCAATGCCCTGAAGGCGCTCAACCCGGGCGGGATGATCCTGCTGCACGACCTGAATCCGCCGACCGCCCTGCATGCCCGGGAAGAGTTCGAGATCGACGGCGCCTTCCCCGCGGCCTGCCCGCAGTGGAACGGAAGCAGCTGGCGGGGCTATGCCATGCACCGCAAGTCGGATCCGGGGCTGGAGATGTATGTTGTCGATGTCGACTGGGGCGTGGGGTTCATCCGGCCCGGGCGGCAGATCCTCTACGCGGGCCCGGCCGAGACCTATTCCGACCTGGAAAGCCACCGGAAGGAAATCCTGCGGCTGATCACCGTCCGGGAGTTTCTCGGGCGGCACCCCGCGAGGCCTCATGCCCCTTGACGGTCTGTTTTCATGACACGCCCGTACCGGGCCCCCCGCGCCCAAATTCGGTGGAACCGAAGCCGGCCATGCTCTAACAACTGCGCAGAACCATTGGATCGAATTGCTCAGAATTATGGATATTGAACAGACAGGGCTTCCCGGTGTGATGATATTGACACCGCGCCGTTTCGGCGACGACCGGGGCTTCTTTTGCGAAACCTACAACCGCGACACGTTCCGGAGCGCCGGGATCGACATCACCTTCGTGCAGGACAACCATTCGCTTTCCGAACATGCCGGCACCGTCCGGGGGCTGCATTTCCAGGCGCCGCCACGTGCCCAGCACAAGCTGGTGCGCTGCGGGCGGGGGGCGCTGTTCGACGTGGTGGTCGATATCCGTGTGGGCTCGCCCACCTTCGGGCAATGGGCGGGGGTGGAACTGAGTTTCGAGAACGGTCGCCAGCTTCTGGTGCCCGCCGGCTTTGCCCACGGCTTTGCGACCCGGGTTCCGGGAACGGAAATCGTCTATAAATGTTCCGACACCTACGCGCCCGAGACCGAGGGCGCGCTGCGCTTTGACGACCCGGACATCGGCATCGACTGGGGGCTGGGCGCCGCCGCGCCGCGCCTTTCGGAAAAGGACGCCGCCGCGCCGCGACTGAAAGATATCACCTCTCCGTTTGTCTACGAGGCCAGGCCATGAAACTTCTGATCACCGGCGGGGCCGGTTTCATCGGGTCCGCCGTCGTGCGGCAGGCCGTCGCCCGGGGGATCGAGGTGGTCAACCTCGATGCGCTGACCTATGCCGCCTGTCTCGACAACGTCGCCAGCGTGGCGGGCAGGCCCAATTATACCTTCGTTCAGGCCGACATCCGCGATGGCGCGGCGATGGCCGGGGTGTTCGCAACCCATGCCCCCGACGCGGTGATGCATCTGGCCGCCGAGAGCCATGTCGACCGTTCGATCGACGGGCCGGCGGCGTTCATCGACACCAACATCACCGGTACCTATCATCTGCTGGAAGCCGCCCGCGCCCACTGGGCGGCGCGCGGCAAGCCGCGGGATTTCCGCTTCCACCACATATCGACCGACGAGGTCTTCGGCTCGCTGGGCGAAACGGGGTTCTTCACCGAGCAAAGCCCCTATCAGCCGAACTCGCCCTATTCGGCCTCCAAGGCGGCGTCCGACCATCTGGTGCGGGCCTGGCACGAGACCTACGGGCTGCCGGTGGTGCTGACCAATTGCTCCAACAATTACGGCCCCTACCAGTTTCCCGAGAAGCTGATCCCGGTGGTGATCCTCAAGGCGCTGGCGGGCGAGCCGATCCCGATCTACGGGGCGGGCGACAATATCCGCGACTGGCTGCATGTGGAGGATCACGCCGAGGCGCTGCTGCTGGTGCTCGAGAAGGGCCCGGTCGGGCGCAGCTACAATATCGGCGGCGAGAACGAGATGACCAACCTCGAACTGGTGCAGAGGCTCTGCGCCATCCTCGACCGGCTGCGGCCCGGGCCGGCACCCTATGCCGATCTGATCACCTTTGTCGCCGACCGGCCCGGCCATGACCGGCGCTATGCGATCGATCCCGCCCGTATCCGCGCGGAACTGGGCTGGCGGCCGTCCCATACGCCCGAGACCGGGCTGGAACAGACGGTCGCATGGTACCTGGACAACGAAACGTGGTGGCGTGCGCTGCAAGCGCGCAAGGGTGTGGGTGAGCGGTTGGGAGCGGCACGATGAGATTCCTCGTATTCGGCAAGAGCGGCCAGGTTGCCACCGAGTTGCAGCGCCGGGGTGCGGCCCGGGGCATCGCGATCGAGGCGCTGGGGCGCCCCGAAATCGATCTGGCGCATCCGGAAACCTTCATCGAGAGGATCGCCGCCACCGATGCGGATGCGGTGATCAACGCCGCCGCCTATACCGCCGTCGACAGGGCCGAGAGCGAGGAGGAACTTGCCTGGGCGATCAACGCCGAGGCCCCCGCGGCAATGGCCCGGGCGGCGCGCGAGCGTGAACTGCCCTTCCTGCATGTCTCGACCGATTACGTTTTCGACGGCTCGGGGCACGCCCCCTGGCAGCCCGGCAACCAGACCGGCCCGATCAACGCCTACGGGCGGACCAAGCTGGGCGGCGAGATCGCCATCGCGCAGGAGGGCGGCAAGCATGTGATCCTGCGCACCTCGTGGGTCTTTTCCGCCCATGGCGGGAACTTCCTGAAAACCATGCTGCGGCTGTCGGAGACCCGCACCGGGCTGTCCGTCGTCGCCGACCAGATCGGCGGGCCGACCCCGGCAGCCGATATCGCCGACGCACTGCTGGCGCTGGCGCAGGCCGCCGTCACCGGCGGGCCGGGCTTTCGGGGCGGGATCCATCATTTCTCGGGGGCGCCCGATACGAGCTGGGCCGATTTCGCGCGCGAGATCTTCCTGCAGGCCGGGCGCGATATCCCGGTTGCCGACATTCCCACCACGGACTGGCCGACCCCGGCCGCCCGGCCGCTGAACTCGCGGCTCGATTGTAGCTCGCTGGTCGCCGGATACGGCATTTCCCGCCCCGACTGGATGTCGGGGGTGGCGGCGGTGCTGGCCGAGCTTCAATCGCGAAACGATGGCTGAACGGAAGGACCAGACCATGCAGCGCAAGGGCATCATCCTCGCCGGCGGATCCGGCACCCGGCTCTATCCGATCACCATGGGGGTATCGAAGCAGCTTCTGCCGATCTACGACAAGCCGATGATCTATTACCCGCTCAGCGTGCTGATGCTGAGCGGCATCCGCGAGATCGCCATCATCACCACGCCGGACGACCAGCCGCAGTTCCGCCGGCTTCTGGGCGATGGCAGCCAGTACGGCATGAGCTTCACCTGGATCGTGCAGCCCTCGCCCGACGGGCTGGCGCAGGCCTATCTGCTGGCCGGGGATTTCCTTGCCGGGGCACCTTCGGCGATGGTGCTGGGCGACAACATCTTCTTCGGTCACGGCCTGCCCGATATCCTGCGCGCCGCCGATACCAGGCAAACCGGTGGCACCGTCTTTGCCTATCGCGTGGCCGATCCGGAACGCTACGGCGTGGTCGATTTCGACGGTGCGCGTGTCAAGGCCATCGTCGAAAAGCCGGCCGTGCCGCCATCGCGCTACGCGGTGACGGGGCTCTATTATCTCGACGGCGATGCGCCGGCGCGGGCGCGCGCGGTTGTGCCCTCACCCCGCGGCGAGCTCGAAATTGCCGACCTGCTGCAGATGTATCTCTCGGAGGGGCTTCTGGAGGTTCAGACCATGGGGCGCGGCTATGCCTGGCTCGACACCGGCACCCACGCCTCGCTGCTCGACGCGGGACATTTCGTCCGCACCCTCACCGAACGGCAGGGAACGCAGACCGGCAGCCCCGACGAGATCGCCTGGACGCAGGGATGGATCGACGACGCGGCACTGCAAGCCCGCGCCGCGAAGTTTGGCAAGACCGGCTACGGGAAATATCTGGCCGACCTGCTGGCGGGGTAATGCCCGGGCACCGGGCCGGCGCAGGCCGCTACCCCGGTTCTACACCTGCCGCGCCAGACAGGCCCGGCCTGCGTCCAGCGCTTCGCGGATGGTGATATCCATGTCGAGGTAGCGGTAGGTGCCGAGCCGCCCGATGAAGGTGACGCCCCGCTCGGCCCGGGCGCGCTCCTGATAGGCCTCCAGCAGCGCCATCTCGCCGGTCAGGCGGATCGGGTAGTAGGGGATATCGTCCGGTCCGCAGGCGCGGGAATATTCCCGGTAGCAGACGGTGCCCTCGTGGTCCTCCCACGGGGCGAAATGCTTGTGCTCGGTGATGCGGGTATAGGGGACGCCGGCATCGCCGTAGTTCATCACCGCGCAGCCCTGATAATCGCCGATATCGCTGAAGCGCTCGAAATCGAGCGTCCGGTAACCGAGCCGCCCCAGATCGCAGTCGAAATAGCCGTCGAGCGGGCCGGAATAGAACACATGGTCGTATGCCCCCGCCTGATCGCGGCTGAAGCGGGTGTTCAGATGCACCGCGATGGCCGGATGATCGAGGATGCGCGCCACCATTTCGGAATAGCCCTCTTCCGGCATGCCCTGGAAACGGTGGAAGAAGTAGTTGTCGTTGTAGTTGAAGCGCACCGGCAGCCGCTTGAGGATCGAGGCCGGCAGGTCGGCCGGCGCACAGCCCCATTGCTTTTCGGTGTATCCCTTGAAGAAGGCCTCGTAGAGGTCGCGCCCGACGAAACGCAGCGCCTGCTCCTCGAAGGTCTGCGGGTTCTCGATCGACCGGTCGGCGATTTCTTCGATGAAGGCGCGCGCCTCGGCGGGGCGCATGGTGCGCCCGTAATACTGGTTGATCGTGTGCAGGTTGATGGGCAGCGAAAAGACCTGCCCCTGCGAGGTTGTCTTCACCCGGTTCCGGTAGGGCCGGAACGTGGCGAAGCGGTTGAC
>NZ_JBKEAE010000101.1:0-2973 GCF_047971885.1 Tropicimonas sp.
TGTCGAAGGCGAGGCGCTGGCCACGCTCGTCGTCAACAAGCTGCGCGGCGGCCTGAAGATCGCCGCCGTCAAGGCGCCGGGCTTTGGCGATCGCCGCAAGGCCATGCTTCAGGACATCGCCATCCTGACCGGCGGTCAGGTGATTTCCGAGGATCTCGGCATGAAGCTGGAGAATGTCACCATCGACATGCTCGGCTCGGCCAAGAAAATCTCGATCACCAAGGACGAGACCACGGTTGTCGATGGCCATGGCCAGAAGGCCGAGATCGAGGCCCGCGTTGCCCAGATCCGTCAGCAGATCGAGGAGACCACCTCGGATTACGACCGTGAGAAGCTTCAGGAGCGCGTTGCCAAGCTGGCTGGCGGCGTTGCCGTCATCCGCGTCGGCGGCATGACCGAGGTCGAGGTGAAAGAGCGCAAGGACCGTGTCGATGACGCGCTGAACGCCACCCGTGCTGCGGTGCAGGAAGGTGTCGTCGTCGGCGGCGGTGTCGCTCTGGTTCAGGGTGCCAAGGCTCTGGCCGGTCTGGAAGGCGTCAATGCCGATCAGAACGCCGGTATCGCCATCGTCCGCAAGGCGCTCGAAAGCCCGCTGCGCCAGATCGCCGAGAACTCCGGCGTCGACGGTTCGGTCGTGGCCGGCAAGATCCGCGAAAGCGACGATCCGACCTTCGGCTTCAACGCCCAGACCGAGGAATATGGCGACATGTTCAAGTTCGGCGTGATCGACCCGGCCAAGGTCGTGCGCACCGCTCTGGAAGATGCGGCCTCGATCGCCTCGCTTCTGATCACCACCGAGGCCATGGTTGCCGACCGGCCCGAGCCGAAAGGCCAGGGTGGCGGCATGCCCGACATGGGTGGCATGGGCGGCATGGGCGGCATGATGTAATCGTCCCGTCTGACGAACGAAGGGAAAGGGGTCGCCTTGGCGGCCCCTTTTTCTTGCCCGGGGATCGACAGGTCCGATGGAGCGGCCGGGCCGCTGCGCCCGGCTATGCACGGTATCGGGCGCGGCGGCGTTCCGCCGCCGTCAGCCTGCCTTCGGCGGAATCCTGCCGGGCCTGATGGTATGGAATTCCCGACCTTCGGAAATACCGCCTTCTCAACGCCGCGAGTATTGTGCCACCTTGGATTTATCAAGATAGGGCAGCTTCCCGCGCAAGTTGTGTGAGCGTCGAAATATCGTGATGTGAGCATGGCGTGCGATACAACTCCGCCCTTTCGGTTCCGGGGAAACCCTCCCGGGCTGTTCGCAGCCCCGGAACCGGGTCAGCGGACGATGTGCTCCAGGGGGTCGTATCCGAAGCCGGTTTCGAACGCGAGACGTGGCAGGCTCGACGGCTTGACACGCAAGGCTCCAATCTCTGCGGACGATACCCACCGGCGGCGGGTCACGACCCCCTCGGGGTCGGTCCAGTCACCGATGTCGGCAGGAGCGGCCAGCGTGCAGCGAAAGAAAATCTCGACCTGATGAAAGCCGCTCTCCGGGTCGTGAAACTCGTTGATCAGGCAGGGGGAACCGACCTCGATGGCAAGGCCGGTTTCCTCGCGCATCTCGCGGACGAGATTGTCGGGCAGCGAACCGCCCGGATCGACCCCGCCGCCCGGCGCGCACCACAGATCGCAATCCGCCCCGGGCCAGGCGTTGACCAGCAGAAGCCGGCCGGTGTCGTCCAGTAGAACGGCGCGCACTGCCAGCCGCGGTGAGCGATGGGCGAGCAGCTTTTCCATCCGGTCAGTCCGCCGCGTCGGAAGAGCGAATCCGGTAGACGCCTTCGGGCAGGTTCAGCGCCGCACGCAGATCGCGCAACTGGGTCATCGACAGGGTGATCCGCTGCACCCGGTCGGTTTGCGGTTCCAGCTGTTCGATGGTGATGCATTCCTCGAAGGCGTTGATCGTGACATCTTCGAGCAGCACCTCGGGCCCCTCGTCGACGAGGGTGATGACGGTCGAATCGAATTCGTGCTCGATGGTGAACATGGTGCGATGCTAGTGATTCGCCGCCGCCCTGTCAGCCCGCCCGATGCACCCTCTGGCCTTGTGTCGCGGGTCTGCTAATGTCGCGCGCGGACAGAGCAGGAGACAGCAATGAATCGGTTTGCGACGGTCGCCATACTGGCCCTTGTGGCCGGATGCACCACGACAGCCGACCCGCTGGCAACCTCGACCGCCGCGCCGGCGGCCGAATCGGGGCCGCGGGTCAGCGCGAGCCAGGCCGGGCGGAATTTCGATACGGTCATCAGGCGTGTTGCGCCTGTGGCGCGGCAGATCTGCCAGGAAAAGGCGCCACGCGCCAATTGCAACTACCAGATCTATGTCGACGAGCGCCCGAACCAACCGGTCAACGCCTTCCAGACCGAGGACGAGAGCGGCCGCCCGGTGATCGTGTTCACCAGGCCGCTGATCGAGGACGCGCGCAACGCCGACGAGCTTGCCTTCATACTCGGTCATGAAGCGGCGCATCATATCGAAGGGCATCTGGCTGCGACCCGGGTGAATTCGCAGCTTGGCGCGGTCCTGCTCGGCAGTCTGGCGCAGGCCTATGGCCTGTCGGGTTCGGGCGTGGACACTGCGGCGACGGTCGGCGCCGAGATCGGCTCGCGAACCTTCTCGAAGGGGTACGAGACCGAGGCCGATTCGCTCGGTGCCGAGATCGCCTGGCGCGCGGGCTACGACCCGGTCAGGGGGGTGGCCTTCTTCTCGCGCACCCCCGATCCCGGCGATCAGTTCCTCGGCACGCATCCGCCCAATGCATCGCGTCAGGCGAACGTTCGCAAGATTGCCAGCCAGTTCCAGCAGGCGCAGGGGGTTTGACCCGAATCGGGCGGCCCCGGGCCGGGGTGGCCGCAGGCCGGTGCACGTGCTAGCCTTGGGCATTCAAATGGGAGACCGCCATGCGGCATTTCTTTCTGCTTGCTCTTCCCGCCCTTGCGATGGCCTGCCAGCCGACCCCGGACATGGTGGCGAGCCTG
>NZ_JBKEAE010000129.1:0-7458 GCF_047971885.1 Tropicimonas sp.
GCGCGCACGAACGTTGGAGGTTCGTGGCCGGCATGAAGTGAAGACCACAAGCGCTGCGCGCCCACCCGGCAGACGGGCACCGCCCTCCGTCATGCCAGTTGATTACCGTCACAATGGGCTCAAAGCGGACCCACGGTAGCCAACACCGGTCATTTTTCACGGCCCCGGTATCAGTCGAAGCTCCCCGATACCCGGCCGAGCAGCATGAAGGCGCGGGCGCTTCGGGTTTCGGCAAGCGCCACTATCTCTTCGTCGGTCGCGATTTCCTCGAAGCGCCCCAGCGCCTGATCGAAGCGGCGCAGGAAATGGTGCGCACAATCGCGAAAGACCGGGTCCTCGCGCATCCGGCCGGCCGCCCTGGCGAGGCTGTCGCGGTCGCGCACGCCGCCAAGCTCGGCAATCATGCCGCCACGTTCGCCGCGGGCGAACCTGCGCCATATCTCGGGCCGCGACCGGTCGGGTTCCAGATCGTCCATGTAGATACCGTTTTCCGCCAGCAGGGTCAAAACGTCCTCCGACGATCGCAGCAGCCCGGCAACCGCGTGATCCTTGCGCGCCAGCACCAGCGCCCGGAACCCTTCGGCATCGTGTTCATCCATCGGGAAATTGAGCGCGCGGATATATTCGTCGACCGAAATCGGCACCGGTTCGGGCGCCGGCACCACAAGCGCCAGCGCCGGCTGGTCAACGTCGCGGTCGGGCGCGCGGCGCTGTGCCGGGCCGCCGGGGCGTTCGGCCGGGCGGGCAGAAGGGGCGGGGCGCGTGTTGACCGAATTGAGCCGCGCCAGCGTGGCCTCGGTTTTTTTCTGCGCCTGGGCAAGCGCCTCGACCTGCAATTCAAGCGCGCTGCGGCGCGCGTTGTCGGTCTCGGATGGTTCGCCCGGCGCCCGGCCGATCTCGCGCACCGCGGCGCGCAGGTGCCGGTTCTCGTCGCGCAACCGGCCGATACCGCCAGCGGTCAGCGCGGCCAGCCAGATCAGCGCCACCGGAAGCAGGACAGCGACGAAAGCGGCGATACGCAGCCCCGGGCCGGGACCCGCCCCGCCCGACGGGATCAGCAGCAGCGCCAGCCCGCAGAGCATGAACCAGCCGATCGTCAACAGGCCCGCGACGCGAATTTCGGGCGCAATACCGGGACGCAAACCTTGCTGCGGCCCCTTTGGGCGTTTCTTCGGGGTCAAGGAACGATCCAGTTCAGATGTAACGCACGCTCAGAACCTCGTAGCCCTTTTCCCCGCCCGGGGTGCGGACCTCGATACTGTCGCCGGCCTCCTTGCCGATCAGCGCCCGCGCGATCGGCGAATTGACGTTCAGCATCCCCCGCTCGAGATCGGCTTCGGGCTCGCCCACGATCTGATAGGTTCTCTGCTCGTCGGTCTCCTCGTCGACGATGGTCACCGTGGCGCCGAACTTGATCGGCCCGGACAGTTTTGACGGGTCGATCACGTTGGCGCGCGAGATGATGCCCTCAAGCTCCTTGATCCGGCCCTCGATGAAGCTCTGCTTCTCACGTGCGGAATGGTATTCGGCGTTTTCCGACAGGTCCCCGTGTTCGCGAGCCTCGGAAATCGCCCGGATGATCGCCGGCCGGTCGACCGATTTGAGGGTGCGCAACTCTTCTTCGAGCGCGGTGAAACCCGCGCGGGTCATCGGTATCTTGTCCATGTGGTCCCTGCAGGGTTGAGATTTGGGGAGTGGATTAGACGCCCTTAATCCAATCGCAGTGCCAATTGTCAAGGGCGCGCGCCCCGGGAACCGGCACCGCCGCCACGCGATTTTTCGCTGCGCTGCGTCAATGTGATGCCGCGTTCCGATTGACGGCGAAGTTTTTCGTCCGTTACCCATGGCAAAGGCGGAAATACGCGCAAGCCGGGGCCAGCAGCGGGGGTATCCATGGACCAGATCGAACGTGAAGCAATGGATTACGACGTTGTCATCGTCGGGGCGGGCCCCGCCGGGCTGTCGGCGGCGATCCGCCTGAAGCAACTCGATCCGGACCTGAGCGTGGTGATGCTGGAGAAGGGGTCCGAGGTTGGCGCGCATATCCTGTCGGGGGCGGTGATGGACCCGGTCGGACTCGCCGCGCTGATCCCCGACTGGAAGGAAAGGGGCGCGCCGCTCAATACGCCGGTCCGGCGCGACGAGTTCCGCGTGATCGGAGAGGGCGGCGATATGCGGCTGCCGAACTTCGCGATGCCACCGCTGATGAGCAACCACGGCTGCTATATCGTCAGCCTTGGCAATGTCTGCCGCTGGATGGCCGAACAGGCCGAGGCTCTCGGGGTCGAGATATTTCCCGGCATGGCCTGCTCCGAAATCGTCACCGGCGAGAACGGAGAGGTGAAGGGTGTTGTCGCTGGCGAGTTTGGCCGTAATTCCGACGGAACGCCGGGGCCGCATTACGAGCCGGGAATGATCCTCAACGGGAAATACGTGTTCATCTCCGAAGGTGTGCGCGGTTCGCTCGCCAAGCAGATCATCGCCAGATACGCCCTGGACGCGGGATCGGACGTGCAGAAGTTCGGCCTGGGGATGAAGGAGTTGTGGCAGATCGATCCGGCCAGGCACCGCGAGGGCACGGTGACCCACACCATGGGCTGGCCGCTGGGTGGCAACGCCGGCGGCGGCTCGTTCATCTATCACATGGAGAACAATCAGCTCTGCATCGGCTTCGTGGTGCACCTGAACTACCAGAACCCCTATCTTTTTCCCTACATGGAGTTTCAGCGTTTCAAGCATCACCCACTGGTGGCCCATCTGCTGGAGGGCGGCGAGCGTGTGGCCTATGGCGCGCGGGCGATTTCCGAAGGCGGATTGCAGTCGATCCCGAAAACGGCGTTTCCCGGCGGCGTGCTGCTGGGGTGTTCGGCCGGCCTGATCAACGTGCCGCGGATCAAGGGCATTCACAACGCCATGCATTCCGGCAGACAGGCGGCCGAGGCGGCACATGCGGCCATTGCGGCGGGCCGGGCCGGCGACGAGTTGAACGACTACGATCAGGCATTGCGCAGCGGCCCGGTGGGCAGGGATCTGAAGCCGGTGCGCAACGTCAAGCCGCTGTGGTCGAGATACGGCCTGCTGGGCGGGCTGAGCCTGGGCGGGATCGACATGTGGGCCAACACGCTCACCGGATGGAGCCCGTTCGGAACGATGAAACACGGCAAGAGCGATGCCGAGGCCACCGGCAAGGCGGCGAAGTTCAGGCCAATCGACTATCCGCGCCCCGACGGCGCGATCAGCTTCGACCGCCTGACAAACGTCGCCTATTCCTTCACCCATCACGAGGAAACGCAGCCCTGCCACCTGAAGCTGGCCGATCCTGACATTCCGGTGAAGGTGAATCTGCCAGAATATGCCGGCCCCTCGCAGCGCTACTGCCCTGCCGGGGTTTACGAATTTGTCGATGGCGGCGAGGAAGGGCCGGTCTTCGTCATCAACTTCGCCAACTGCGTGCATTGCAAGACCTGCGATATCAAGGATCCGAGCCAGAACATCACCTGGACGGTACCGCAGGGCGGCGACGGACCGAACTATCCCAACATGTGAGCGGGGCCGGCGCGGGCGCTCACGATCACGTCATGCAGACATGGCGGGGCCGTCGGGGCCGCCGATATGGTTGTTTACGGCGCGCGCGCAGACTAGGGTCCGTTCCAGCAACCGATGACGAGGCCCCTCCTTGCCCAGTTTCCCTTCGCTCCGACTTTTCGTCGCGCTCGGCCTTGCGCTGAGCTTTCCCGCCGTGGCGCAGGATCCCGGGCCGGGATTCTCGGGGGCCTATCTCGCCGCGCGCCACGCCGGTGCCGAGAACGACTATCGCGCCGCTGCCGACTATTACACGCGGGCGCTGGCGCGCGACCGCGATAACCCGTCGCTGCAGGAAAGCGCACTGCTGGCCAATATGGGGCTGGGCGAGTTCGAGGCGGCAAGACCTGTCGCCCGGCAGATGCAGGGCCTTGGGTTCGACAGCCAGATCGCCAACATGGCACTGCTTGTCGGTGCGCTGAACGACGAGGAATATCAGACCGTCATCGACGGTATCGACGGCGATCTTTCGGTCGGGCCGCTGGTCGACGGGCTGATCCGGGGCTGGAGCCTTGTCGGCGCCGGACAGGTCGAGGCCGGAATGGCGGCCTTCGACGAGGCATCCAAAACCACCGGCCTCACCGCCTTCGGGCTTTATCACAAGGCGCTGGCTCTGGCGCTAGCCGGCGATTTCGAAGGTGCCGAGATCATTTTCTCCGGCGACGGCGGCGCGCCGTTGCGGCTGACCCGGCGGGGGGCGTTTGCCCACAGTCAGGTCCTCAGCCAGCTTGGCCGCAACCCGGCGGCGCTGGAACTGATCAGGACCGGCTGGGGTACGGATCTGGATTCCGGCCTCCAGGCACTGGCTGACCGGCTCGCCGCAGGCGAAAAGGTGCCCTTCACCCAGATCGGCAGCGTGCAGGACGGGGTGGCCGAGGTCTTCTATACCGTTGCCGACGCGCTCGAAGGCGAGGCCGCCGACAGCTATACCCTGATCTACGCCCGCGCCGCCGATTACCTGAGGCCGGGTCATGTGGATGCGATCCTGCTGGCGGCGGGACTGCTGGAGAAGCAGAAGCAATACGATCTGGCGACCGAAGCCTATAACCGGGTGCCTGCCGGCGACGCCGGCTTTCCTATCGCCGAGATCGGCCGCGCCGCGGCGCTGAGCGATGCGGGCAAGCGTGAAGCGGCGATCGAGGTGTTGCAGAACCTTGCCAAGGCACATGGCGGAATGCCGATCGTCCAGATCACGCTCGGCGACAGCCTGCGGCAGGCGGATCGTTTCGACGAGGCGTCGAAGGCCTACGACGCGGCCATTGCGCTGTTCGACAAGGACGAACCGGGGCAGTGGATCGTCTATTATGCGCGCGGCATCACCCACGAGCGCGAAAAGCGCTGGGACCAGGCCGAGGCCGATTTCCGCAAGGCGCTCGATCTCAACCCCGGCCAGCCGCAGGTGCTGAACTATCTCGGGTACTCCTTTGTCGAGATGGAGCGGAACCTCGACGAGGCGCTCGCCATGATCGAACAGGCCGTCAGGGAAGAACCCGACAGCGGTTATATTATCGATTCGCTGGGCTGGGCCGAGTTTCGCCTCGGTCGCTACGACGATGCGGTGATCAATCTCGAACGCGCGGCGCAACTGATGGCCGTCGATCCGGTGGTCAACGATCATCTGGGCGATGCCTACTGGGCGGTCGGACGCAGGATTGAGGCGCGGTTCCAGTGGCGCCGGGCGCTTTCCTTCAACCCGGAGCCGGAAGAGGCGGGGCGCATCCGGCGCAAGCTCGACATCGGGCTCGATCAGGTGCTTGAGGACGAAGGCGCCGAGCCGCTTGCAATTGTCGATGACCGCGGTTGAGGAATTTGCCCCGGCCAAGGTCAACCTGACACTGCATGTGACCGGCCGGCGGACCGATGGCTATCATCTTCTCGATTCGCTGGTCGTCTTTGCCGATGTCGGCGACCGCCTGCTTGCCCGCCCGGCCCCGTCGCTTTCGCTGAGCGTGGACGGACCGCGCGCGGCGGGCGTTCCGGTGGATGGCGGCAACCTCGTGCTTGCTGCGGCGCAGCTTATGGACGGGCCCGGAGCCGCGCTGACACTGACCAAGCACCTGCCGGCTGCCGCCGGAATCGGTGGCGGATCGGCCGATGCGGCGGCGGCACTCAGGGCGCTGTCACGCCTGTGGAACCAGCCGCTTCCGAATCCGGAGAGGATCCTTTCGCTCGGGGCCGACATTCCGGCCTGCCTCGCCGGGCGGGCCTTGCGTATGTCGGGCGTGGGAGAGGCGCTCGAACCCGTCGCCGGGCTGGCGCCACTGCCAGCGGTGCTGGCGAACCCCGGCATCGCCGTATCGACACCCGCTGTCTTTGCCGCGCTCGCAAGCCGGCACAACGCACCGATGCAACCGCTTCCCGCCAGCCGCGACCCGGATGCGCTGATCGAATGGCTGAAGGCGCAGCGCAATGACCTCGAACAGGCCGCGATCGCAATCGCACCGCCAATCGCCGGGTTGCTTGCGGCGCTCCGGGCGCAGACGGGTTGCAGGATGGCGCGGATGTCGGGTTCGGGGGCTACCTGCTTCGCGCTTTTCGGCGATGCCGGTACAGCAGCGGCGGCGGCCGCCGGCATTGCACGCGCGCAACCCGGCTGGTGGGTAGTGCCGAGCGTTCTTTCCTGAAGCCGGATTCAGCGGATGCGGTCGACCACGTAATCGGCCAGATCGATCAGCATGTCGCGGATATCGCCGGCCGGCAGGGTACCGAGCGCCTGCTTGGCCCGGCCCGACCAGCCGATCGCCTCGGCCCGCGTGGTTTCCAGCGTGCCATGCCGCGCCAGGAGGTACAGCGCGCGTTCGAGATCGCCCTCTTCCTGCTGCCCCTTCTCGATCGTGCGGATCCAGAAGGCGCGCTCCCCGGCGTCGGCCAGCGCCACCGCCTTGATGACCGGTAGTGTCAGCTTGCGCTCGCGGAAATCGTCGCCCACGTTCTTGCCTGTCGCGGCCGTATCGCCGCCATAATCCAGCAGATCGTCGACGATCTGAAAACTGATGCCGAGCGCATCGCCATAGGTGCGCAGCGCGTCGGTCGCCTCGCGGCTTTCGCCAGCCACGATCCCGCCGACCTCGGCTGCGGCGGCGAAAAGCGCTGCCGTCTTGCCACGAATGACCTTCAGATAGACCGCCTCGTCGGTGGCCAGATCCCGTGCGGCCACCATTTGCAGTACCTCGCCCTCGGCGATGACCGCCGCAGCGTCCGACAGGATACCGAGCACCCGCATGTTGCCGGTCTCGGTCATCAACTGGAACGAGCGCGCGAACAGATAGTCCCCCACCAGAACCGAGGACTTGTTGTCCCAGAGCAGGTTGGCGGTCGGCCGTCCGCGCCGCTGCGCGCTTTCGTCCACCACGTCGTCGTGCAGCAAGGTGGCGGTGTGCAGGAACTCGACCGTCGCTGCCAGTTTCAGGTGATGATCGCCCTCGTAGCCGCACATCCGGGCGGTGGCCAGTGTCAGCATCGGCCGCAGCCGCTTGCCGCCTGCCTCGACCAGATGCGCCGTCACCTCGGGGATGCGCGGCGCGTTCTCCGATGCCATCCTTTCACGGATCAGGTCGTTGACCCGGTCCAGATCGCCCGCCAGTGCCCGCGCCAGCCGGTCGTGCGGCTTTTCCGATGTTTCGTCCAGGCTCATCACCGCCCCGTCACTTCGTCTCGACAACGCAAGGGAGATACCCTTAAGTCGGTTCCATGAAAGAGGTTTTGCGCACCAACGACCCGACCGTCATCGCCTTTGCAAAATCGCTCCTTGCAGGCGAGGATATAGACTGCTTCGAAATGGACGTCCATATGAGCGTCCTCGAAGGCTCCATCGGTATTCTGCCGCGCCGCCTGATGGTGCGCGATGCCGATCTGTTCCTGGCGCGGGTGGCGCTG
>NZ_JBKEAE010000145.1:0-2183 GCF_047971885.1 Tropicimonas sp.
ATGTGCCGCCGGGCAGCGTCGCGGCCGGTGGCGCGGTCAGGCGGCAGGGTTCCGAGACCATAGGCAGGACGCCCTCGGCGGGGCAGACATCCGCGCCGCTTTGCGTCGTCAGTTCCAGCCGCAGGCTGTGCCCCGGCGCGACGCCCCATTGCCGGACGGCAAGGAACAGGTCGAAACGGGTGGGCTGGCCGGGCGTCAGAGCCTCGTCGCGCAAAAGTTCCGGCCAAGGCCAGGTCATCGTGCCATCGCCGTCGAACCACGACTTGCCGTCGGCAAGCCGGCTCTGACTTCCCAGCACCGCGCCCATGCTGATGCGCTTTGCGGTGCCGTCGGCCGCCACGTCGTAAAGGCTGGCGATCAGTTCGAGGTTGGCGTTGCTGGAACTCGCAAAGATCGTCGCGCTAATCGGTCCGGCGATCGTGACCCCATCCGCGAAGGGCGGCGTGGTGTAGGCAAGGCGGCCGTTCTCCGCCTCGGGGCTACCCCAGTCGAGCCGCGCGGCCCCCTGACCGGCGGGCGGCGCCTCGGTCAGCGCGCCGTCGGGGCCGAAATGCCATTCCGCCGTGTCCGGCGCCACCGGATAGCCGGCGAGGTTTATCCAGCGGTCCGTTCCCTTCTCGAAGACATGCATCGGGGTGGCGGTCGCACCGATGCCGGTGTCGACGCCCTTCAGCCAGGTCTCGAACCATTGGAGGTAGAGGCCCGCGTCCAGCCCCTTCGCATGACCCCAGTCGCCGACAATGATCTGCCAGCGCGGGTCGGTCCGGTCGGTGTCCATCGGTGCGAAGACGGGGCGCCCGGCGGCAGCGTTCTGCATCGCCAGATAGGCGTGGATGCCGCCGATCTCGTTGATGTCGCTCCATCCGATCCAGAGCAGGGTGGGAATGCCGTTCTCCACGATGGCCTCGGCCCGGCTCAGCGGCAGGCGATCCTGCCAGTAGCCGTCATAGGCCTCCGGCCCGCCCGCCATGACGCCGCTGACGAAGCCCGAGAAATAGTTCCGGACCGAGGGCTGGTCGCCCATCAGCATGGTCGCGCGCGGTCCATAGGAATTGAGCGCGGCGTTCGGCAGGCCGTTCGTCGTCCAGACCTGCCGGTGCTGCATGTCAAGCCCGATGCAGGCGGCGACCACTGCCTTCAGGGGCGACTCCGGCCCCACCTCGGCGGCCGTCGCCAGTCCCGTTGCGCCGGGATAGGAACAGCCCAGAAGGCCAACCCGTCCGTCCGACCCGTCGAGGCCGGCGGCCCAGTCCACCACCTCGGCGCCGTCACGGCCGTCCTGCGACGTGAACTGCTGCATCTCGCCCCCGGAACCGCCGGTGCCGCGCGGTCGGACCAGCGCGTAGATATAGCCATGCTCGGTCAGGTAGGGGTTCGGCCCGACAGCTTCGGCGAGCCGCAGGTAGGGCGAAAACTCCACGATCACCGGGAATGTGCCCTCGGCTGGCTGGCCGGTCGCCCGGTCGGTCGGGCGGGCGACAACACCCACCAGTTCGGTGCCGTCCGACAGGGTGATCGTGACCTCTTCGGTTGCGGTCGCGGTATAGTGGGCCTCATCGGGCGACCAAATCTGTCCCGGATAAGGGGTCTGCGCCTTTGCGGCGGTTCCCGCCAGTGCGGCGCTTGCGACCAGAGCGGTCAGGATGGGACTTGGCTTGCGTTTCACTGCAACCTCCGTTGTCGTCGGGCTGGAACCCGCCAGGTTCATTCGTTTTCCATCGCTTTGCTGTCAGGACGGTTGCCGCTGATGGGCAGCGCTTCCAGCGCGGTGCGGAGCTCGACCAGTTCCTCGCTGCTGAAGGCGACTTCGGTCGCACCGATGTTTTCTTTCAGATGCGGCCACTTGGTCGTGCCGGGGATCGGCACGATGAAGTCGCGCTGCGCCAGAACCCAGGCCAGGGCGATCTGCACAGGCGTCGCGTCCTTGCGCTGCGCCCAGTCGCGTGCCAGCGCCACAACGGCCATGTTGGTTTCCAGCGCTTCGGGCGCGAAGAACGGCACGTTCGAGCGGCGGTCCTGCGCCGCGAAGCGCGTGTACTCGTTCATGTTGTCGGCCAGAAGGCCGCGCATCGTCGGCCCCCAGGGAACAAAGCCCACCCCAAGCTCGGCGCAGGTGTCGAGCATGGCGACTTCGGGCAGACGTTCGAGCAGCGAATATTCGCTCTGCACGGCCGCGACCGGGG
>NZ_JBKEAE010000172.1:0-22016 GCF_047971885.1 Tropicimonas sp.
AGCGGCCGCCGCTCTCCCAGCAGCGCCATTCCGGCAATGAAGACCGTGATGGTGGTGGCGAAATAGCCAAGCGGCATGAAGAGTGCCGCATAGGAGATCAGCAACGCGACGAACGCCGCGATTCGCAGTGCTGTATTCCGCTGCATCGTCAGGTCGATGGCATCGTCCTGATCCTCCGGGGTGTTTTGCGCCGCGAGCGGCCTGAGCTTGCGCTGCCCCAATGCACGCAGGATCAGTGCGGCAGACAGGAGGGAAATCGATGCAATCATCAGCCAGGGAACGAAATCCGGACCGGCGGAGGTGCCCGTCGCCACCGAAGGGATGCGAATTGTCCTCAGCGCGGCAAAGCCGCAGAACGCAAGAAGCCCGACCCCGATCCAGATGTCCCCACGCGAACTTTCCCCCATCCCGCGACCCTCCAGCAAAGGACTTCTTGCGAGTCTCATGGATTATAACAAGTTGTCAACAGAAAATGGCGGCCAGCAATCTTGTAGCATTACTACCAAGCGGCTGGTTTTTACGTAAATACCAGTGAGAAAGGCAGATTTCAGGTGAGATGGACCGGTTTCCTTTCCGCATCCAGACTGAGCAGGGACAAATTAGTTGACAACTTGTTTTGATGCGCGTGAAACCTGTGTTGGCGTCCGGAATCATCGACTGACCCGAGGAGGCATTCATGCTCGATCTTCAGCATCCCATCACCCTGTTGCGCCCACGGGAGATTCGGTTCGGCGCGGGGACCCTTTGTCGTTTGCGTGAATTTGTCGCCGCCCGTGGCGGCAGGGCCTATGTCGTGACCGATACCTTCAATGCGGCGCGGGTTGATCTTCTTGACCTCGATAATCCGGTGGTTTTCGGCGAAATCGCGTCAGAGCCCGAAATCCCCGATCTGGAGGCTGCCCTTGCGCGGGCAGAGGCCGCATTCGGCGACGCCCCGGCAGTTGTTGTCGGCTTCGGCGGCGGAAGCGCGATGGATCTGGCCAAACTCGTTGCCGTATTGGCGGGCAGCGGCAGGTCGCTGACCGATATCTCCGGCGCCGACAGGGCACCGGCGCGCCGTGCCGCGCTGGTGCAGATTCCGACCACCGCCGGAACCGGCAGCGAGGTGGGAACCCGGGCCCTGATCACCGATCCGGAAACCCGGAACAAGGTTGCAACCGAAAGCCCGCAGATGCTTGCCGATCTGGCAATCGTCGATCCCGGACTGACCGCAAGCGCTCCGCCTTTCGTAACCGCGGCAACCGGGGTAGACGCCATGGCCCATTGCGTCGAGGCGCTGACATCGAAACGCGCCCACCCGCTGATCGACGCCTATGCGCTCGAAGGGATCCGGCTGGTCGGGCGATACCTGAAGCGCGCGGTCGACGAGGGGGACGATATCGAGGCACGTACCGGCCTCTCGCTTGCCGCGCTCTACGGCGGGGTTTGCCTCGGCCCGGTCAACACGACTGCCGGTCACGCGCTTTCCTATCCGCTGGGTACGCACCACAATATTGCCCACGGTATCGCCAACGCACTGATCTTCCCCCATACGCTGGAGGCCAACGCGCCGGCAACACCCGGCAAGACGGCGCAAGTGATAACTGCGCTAGGCGGCAGCGAAGGGGCCGCTCCGTTCGAGGTCGCGTACAGCTTCTGCGACGCTATGGGCA
Source organism: Tropicimonas sp. (assembly GCF_047971885.1). Classification (NCBI taxonomy): domain Bacteria; kingdom Pseudomonadati; phylum Pseudomonadota; class Alphaproteobacteria; order Rhodobacterales; family Roseobacteraceae; genus Tropicimonas; species Tropicimonas sp. The sequence continues at coordinate 1,653 of NZ_JBKEAE010000172.1, forward strand.
TTGACATGCGACTCGGCAGCTACGGAGTCGGCGAGGACTCTCTGGACGAGATGGCGCGGGAAGCGCATGGCATCCGACGCCTTCTCGACTGGAACCCCCGCGATCTGACGGTGCATGACATCACTGAAATCTATCGGCGCGCCTTCTGAGACCGGCGGCGCATCGTGTGCCGTCGATGGTGGGAGATACATGTTGACAACCACTGGTGGAAAACCGGTCCGGTCCCGCAAACACCGCGGCAGCGCCGGATCGCGCGCGCGGATAGCCGCCGTTACCGCTGCAAGGATGGCCCGGGTTCCTGCGCTGCGATTTCTTTTGGTTATCAAAAGATCAGGTGTTTCCATTTTTCACGATCACCAGAAATCCAATAGGGTCGCGCGGTCGGAGGGCCACGTCGCCAGGAGTGCGTGCGGGTTCTCCAGCCAAGGAGGAGAACGCATGAAACACCATCTCACTGGCCTGAGCGCAGGCATTCTTGCCTGTACGACAGCGCTCTGCGCCCTGCCGTCGGTGGCCGATACCTATATCGTTGCCGTCGGGGCCGCGTCCAACAGCCTGCAAGGACGCAGCGCCGCGAAGTTTGCCGAGGATCTGGCCGCAAGGCTCGGCGATGCGCACAAGATCGAATTCTACGCCGACGGGCAATTGGGGGACGAAAAGGAACTGATGCAGAAGCTGCGCCTCGGAACGGTGCAGTTCACGCTCATTTCGTCGATCATGACCAACGTCTCGCCGGAGTTCGGGCTTTTCGAGATGCCGTTTCTGGTCAAGGACCGCGCCCACCTGAGGGCCATCGACGAGAATATCGTCCGGACCGAACTTGGCCCCAAGGCTGCGGCGGCGGGCCTGCACGTCATCTCCACATGGGAGAACGGCTTCCGCCAGGTGACCAACAGCAAGAAGCCGGTCAATGCGCCGGCCGATCTCGCCGGGTTGAAAATCCGCACGCCCTCGTCGGAATGGCGGGTGGCGATGTTCAAGCAATGGGGCGCCAACCCGACGCCGATGGCGTTCTCTGAAGTGTTCGTCGCGCTGCAGACCGGAACCATGGACGGCCAGGAAAACCCGCTGACCAATATCGTCGGTGCGAATTTCCAGGAGGTCCAGAAATACCTGAGTCTGACCGGGCACGTCTATTCCCCGACCTATCTCACCACCGGCGGCAGGACCTGGGACGGCCTGCCCGGTGATGTGAAAGCCGCAGTCGACGCGGTTGCGGCAGAGGTTCAGGGCTGGTCGCTGGCCGAGGGCGAGAACGCCGACAACCAGCTGATCGACAGGGTCCGTTCCGCCGGCATGGAGATCAACGAGGTCGACAAGGACGCCTTCATCGCCGCCTCGGCCCCGGTTTACGAGGCCTTTGCCAAACAGGTGCCGGGTGGTGCCGAACTTGTAAGCAAGGCACAGGCGCTCGCCGAGTGATTCAATGATCCAGAACCTGCCGGAGCTGCCGGCAGGTTTCTTTCCGGCGGAAATCATGATCGCAATCTTCGAAAAATCCCTGCTGCGCCTGATCGAGACCATCAGCATCCTGCTGCTGCTGATGCTGACCGGCGCCGTCATCTATTCGACGACCATGCGCTACCTTGGCGCGTCCCCGTCCTGGTACGACGAGGTGGCCAGCGTGCTGCTGGCCTGGCTCACCTATTTCGGGGCGACCTATGCCGTCTTCATGCGCCAGCACATGGGGTTTGCGGGCCTTGTGACGGCGCTGCCGCGCAACTTCGCCATCGCACTGGCGTTTTTCACCGAGCTTCTGGTGGTCGGCTATTTCGCGATCGTCGCCTGGTACGGCTATGCCGTCCTGCCGGTCGCGGCATACGATTCGCTTCTCAGCCTGCCGTGGCTGACGCTCGATATCGTGCAGTCGGTCATCCCGGTCACGGCGGTACTGATGATCGTCGGAACGGTGCTGACCATGCCGCGCAATCTCCGCGATGCGGCGGCGGGAGTGGACCGCGAACACAGCGAAATCGAACAAGCCATCGCCGAGGCCGAAGCCGGCACGCAGGGCAGGGCACAGGAAGAAAAGGCAGACCGGTCATGATCCTGCTTCTGACGACAGTGGCGCTGATCGGGCTGATCATGATCAACGTGCCGATCGCGGTGGCGATCGGGATGGTTTCGGTCGGCGGGTTCGTGCTGACATCGGGGCCGACGCGGCTCTATGACATGGTCATCGCGCTCTATACCGGGGCAACTTCGTTCCCGCTGATCGCCATCCCGCTTTTCATCCTTGCGGGCAACCTGATGAACACCTCCGGCATCTCGGTCCGGCTCATCAATTTCGTTTCGGCACTGATCGGCTTTGTCCGCGGCGGACTGGGAATGGTCAACATCGGGGTTTCGATGGTGTTCGCCGAAATCTCGGGGTCTGCGGTTGCCGATGTGGCGGCGACCGGAACGGTCCTGATCCCCGAGATGAAGCGGCGGGGCTATTCGAGCACGCTTGCCGCCGCGATCACATCGTCCTCTGCCTCGCTGGCGATCATCATCCCGCCATCGATCTCGATGATCCTCTATGGCGCGATCACGGAAACCTCGGTGCTGACGCTTTTCGTCGCCGGCATCATCCCCGGCGTTCTTGGTGGCGGCCTGCTGATGGCGGTGACCTATGTCCTTGCCGTCTGCTACGACCTGCCGCGCGCCGAGGGCTTCGACCTCTGCCATATCTGGAAAAGCTTCCGCGAGGCGTTCTGGGCGCTGACCCTGCCGGTGATCATCCTCGGCGGCATCTTCTCGGGGATCGTGACGGCGACCGAGGGGGCCGGGCTTGCGGTTCTCGCGGCGCTGATCATCGGCGTCTTCATCTACCGCGATCTCGACCTCTCGCGCCTCCGCCGCACGATGCTGGAGGGGATCAGCCAGACCGGCGTCGTGATGCTTCTGGTCTCGACATCGGCAGCACTGGGCCTGTTCCTGACCCAGGCGCAGGTGCCGCAACAGCTTGCCGCGCAGATCACACAACTCACCACCAATCCCTATGTGGTGCTGGCCCTGCTGAACCTGCTGCTGCTGGTGCTGGGCATGTTCCTGCATGGCGCGGCGGCGATCATACTGGTGGTGCCGGTGGTGATGCCGCTGGTGACGGCGGTGGGGATCGACCCGGTGCATTTCGGGATCATGGTGACGCTCAACCTCGCCATAGGCCAGCAGACGCCGCCGGTGGCTTCGGTGCTCATCACGTCGTGCTCGATCGCGAAATCGGGAATTTGGGAAACCTCGCGCACCAACCTTCCGTTCATCGGGGTTCTGGCCTTTGTGCTGCTGCTGGTAACCTATGTGCCCGCCGTATCGCTTGCGCTGACGGAGTACCTCAGGTGACCCGGTCGCATCGGCGCTGACCGGGCGGGGGCCGCGGCTGCAACATGTTCTCCCCGTGGTCGCGGCCCCCGAACAGAGTTCATGGCGCGTTTGTCGGCCTGCCGGCGAAATTTCACGGGCATCTTCGCGGCTGCGCACGGACAGACTCGGAATTTCGGGTATCGTGATGATAAATTCCCCCTCAAGACTGAAGCGGCTGGCTGCTGGGGGGATTTGCGACATGCATCGTGGCTTCGACATGGCGATCCTGTCGCGGCTTCGCTTCAAGCAGCTTGCGCTGGTGGCAAGCCTGGCCGAGACGGCGAACCTTCACGCATCGGCCCGCGAACTGAACCTGTCGCAACCGGGGGCGACCAAGCTGCTGCGCGAGGTGGAAAACACCCTCGGGGTCGAACTTTTCATCCGGAAATCGCGGGGCATGGAGCCCACGGTCTATGGCGACGCGGTTGCGCGCCATGCCCGGCTGATCATTTCGGAGACGGTCCGGATGACCGACGGGGTCGCCGCCATCGCGCGCGGAGAACTGGGCACGGTCCGGCTCGGAGCCATCATGGAGGCGGTTCCGGGCGTGCTGGCCGATGTGCTGGAATCGCTGCTGCAATCGGGCAACGGACCGCTTGTCAACCTGACGGTTTCGACCTCCGATCACCTGATCGCCGCACTCGACGAAGGGCAACTCGACCTTGCGCTTGGCCGCCCGGTCGAACAATTCGGCATGGACAGCATCCTCTTCGAGCCGCTCTGGGACGAGGAGTTGTCGATCATCGCGTCAGCCAGTCATCCGCTGGCAGGGGCCACCGACCTGACGCTCGAACACCTGCGGGATTGCGACTGGATCTTGCAGCCCCGGCCGAGCCCCATGCGCACCTCCATCGAACTCGCCTTCTCCCGCGCCGGACTGCCGCTTCCAACGATCCGGCTTGAAACATCGTCGATGCTGGTGTCGACCACGATGGTCAGCCGCAGCGGGCTCGTTGCGGTCCTGCCACGCTCGGTGGCGCGGTTCTATGCGCAGACCGCCCTGATATGCCAGCTGCCCGTTCATCTGGACAGCCTGATGGGGCATTACGGATTGTTGCGGACGCGCAAGAACGAAACCGACCCCGCCATCGAAGCGGTGGCGCGGCGGATCCTCGCCCTCAGCTCTCCAGCGTGTTCCGGACCCGCTCCCATGCCTGATCGAGATGCACGCCGATAATCGCCGACAGTCCGTCCGCATCGCGCGCTTCCAGCGCCTCGATCATCCCGATGTGCTCCCCGATCGCGGCGGCCCATTTCTCGGGTCCTTCATGCCCGACAAATCGGATCCGCTTCAGCCGGTTCTGCAGCACCGCATGCATATCGGACAGCGCCGCATTGCCCGCCAGAGCGACCAGCGAGGTGTGAATCTGCTGGTTGAGCTTGTAATATCCCATCCGGTCGCCGGCTTCGTAGCACACCATCATCCTGTCGTGGAGCGTCCGTATGCCGGCGATGCCGTCGGGCGACGCCACGGCACAGGCCTGCGCCGCGGCGAATTGCTCAAGCACGCGGATCAGTTCGAGCATGTCGTGCACTTCCCTGGCGGTGAATTTCTTCACCACGGCCCCGCGGCTCGGCACAAGCTCGACCAGTCCCTCGCTGGCGAGGTACTTGATCGCTTCGCGCAGGGGCGTGCGCGAGACTCCAAGCTGCTCGCCGATCAAGCCCTCGTTGATGCGGGTTCCCGGTGCCAGGTCGCCCTCGATGATCATGTCGCGCAACTGTGTCAGGATGGCGTCGTGCAGCGACTGGCGCTCGATTTTCCTCGATGCGCCGGATTGTCCCTGCGCCACGGTCCCGGGTTCGCCCACCGTTGTCTCCCCATTGATGGTGTGATTTGGCTAAGCAGGGGCTGGACAAAAGTCAATGATGCACCATGCATGCTGTATGCAGTATAATTGATGCCAGGCCGGAGTTGGAGTAATGTCCGGCATGGCAGCAAGCATGATTCGGGAGGGTTACGATGGCGGCACGCAGGGGGATATTCGGTGCACAGCGGCACCCCGACCGGCGGAGGGACGGCAGTTGAAAACGCACTGGACTGCGGAGACCTGGCCCATCGCTGCGGCGATGATCCCTTTTCCGGCAACGCTTGCCGATGGCAGACCGGTTCAGGAGGCTGACCCGGTGGATTGGGCGCATGCCCTGCGCAAGGTGGCCAGGGCGGGATTCGATGCGGTCGATCCCACCGACAGCTGGTTGCGGATTGCCGATCTCGATGCCGCGCGCCTGTCGGCCTTCATGGATATCTGCCGCGATCTCGGGCTGGCGGTTCCCGCCATCTCGACTGCGCGGCGCAGCGTGATCGACCCCGAACACGGGGACGAATACCTGGATTACAGCCATCGCGTCATCGATACCGCTGCGGGGATCGGCGCGGGCTACGTGAGCTTCGGATTTTTCGGACCGCTGAGCGCGGCACAGCGCAGCGCAACATGGTTCTGGACGGCGGACGGGGTGAAAAACCCCGCCGATCCGGCGATCTATGCGCGGGCGGTGACGCGAATTCGCGAACTGGCGCGCCATGCCGAGGGCTGCGGGGTACAGGTTGCGCTCGAAATGTACGAGGATACATATATCGGCACGGCGAAGGATGCGGTGCGTTTCGTGACCGAGGTCGACCATCCCTCGGTCAGGCTCAACGTGGATATCGGAAACCTGATCCGGCTCTACCGGCCGGTTGAACGCTGGGAAGAAATGATCGCGCTGTGCGCGCCTTTCGCGGGCTACTGGCATATAAAGAACTACTACCGGATGGAAGACAGCGCCTCGGGCCGGGTTTCCAGCCACCCGGCGCCGCTTCTCGGCGGCACCATCAACTGGCGTGCGGCCATTGACGCAGCGCTGGAACTGGGTTTCGACAGCCCGTTTCTTGTCGAGCATTATGGCGGGGACGGGCTCGATATCTGCGCCCTGAACCGGGACTACATCCGCAGCATACTCTCAAGCAGGACAGAACGTGATGACCAAGGTCTTTGATGCGCCCGACGAATTCGCCGCAACGGCGCTGGCGGGTTTCTGCAACGCCAACGGCAACCGTGTCACACCGGTGGATCATGGCGCCGTGCGCCGCGCCGCCGCCGCGCCGGGCAAGGTGTCGCTGGTCGTCGGTGGCGGTTCGGGCCATTATCCGGCATTCCTCGGCTATATCGGCGCCGGGCTTGCCGATGCGGCGGTGGCCGGCGACGTGTTCGCCTCGCCCTCGACAAGTGCCGTCGCGGGTGTCGTGCGCGCGGCAAACCGGGGCGGCGGGGTCGTGCTCGGGTTTGGAAATTACGCCGGTGACGTGCTGAACTTCGGCGCCGCCGCCGAAAGGCTGCGCGGCGAAGGGATCGACGTGCGCATCCTGGCAGTCACCGACGACGTGGCCAGCGCCCCGCCCGGCGAACGGTCCAGGCGGCGTGGTGTGGCCGGCGACCTGCTGGTCTTCAAGGTTACCGGAGCCGCCGCCGAGGCCGGGCTCGATCTGGATGCGGTCGAGACCGTCGCACAGCGCGCCAACGGCGCCACGGTCTCGTTCGGGGTTGCGTTCGACGGCTGCACGCTGCCGGGGCAGTCCGCACCGTTGTTCACGGTCGAGAAGGGCGATATCGCGCTCGGGCTCGGCATCCATGGCGAACCGGGCATCCGTACCGAACGGATCGTTCCTGCGGCGGAACTTGCCGCGATGCTGCTGGCGCCGCTTCTTGCGGAGCGCCCCGAGGGCCATGATGGCCGCGTCGCCGTGGTGCTCAACGGCCTCGGCTCGACCAAATACGAAGAGCTTTTCGTCCTCTGGCACCATATTTCGCAGGGTCTTCATGCGGCGGGGCTGACCCTTGTCGATCCCGAAGTCGGCGAGTTCGTGACCAGTCTCGACATGGCGGGGTGTTCGCTGTCGATCCTCTGGCTCGACGGCGAGTTGGAGGAATACTGGCGCGCGCCGGCCGACGCACCCGCGTTCCGCAGAGGCATCGTTGCCGGGCCGGCCGGCGAGGTGGCGGCCGATCTCGCGGCGACAACCGTGACACGGGACGCGATCGCAAAGGGCTCGGCGGCTTCGCAACAGGCCGGTGCCTGCATCGCCGGCATCGTCGGGCAGGTTGCCGCAGCCCTTGCCGATGCCGAGGAAATGCTCGGCCAGATCGACGCGCAGGCGGGCGATGGCGATCACGGGCAGGGCATGGCGCGCGGCTCGCGGGCGGCGGCGGCGGCAGCACAGGAGGCTGCACAGGCCGGGGCAGGGGCAGCCACCGTGCTGGGCATGGCGGGCGATGCCTGGGCCGACCGTGCCGGGGGCACGTCCGGCGCGCTCTGGGGCGTTCTGCTGCGCGCCTGGGGCACGGCGTTGACAGACGAGGCGCCGCTGACCGGCGAGAGCGTCGCGCGGGGCGCTGCGGCAGCCTATGAGGCGGTCACGCGTCTGGGTGGTGCGCAGGTCGGCGACAAGACGCTGGTCGACGCGTTCGCACCCTTTGTCGAAACGCTGTCGGCCGAGGTCGGGGCGGGCACCGGGCTTGCCGAAGCGTGGCGTCTGGCCGCGATCCGCTCGACCGGGGCGGCGGAGGCGACGGCCGATCTGCTGCCGAGGCTGGGCCGCGCCCGCCCGCTTGCCGAACGCAGCCTCGGCCATCCCGATGCGGGCGCGACCTCACTGGCGCTCTGTGCCACGGTTGTCGCCGGCCAGCTTGGAGAGAACTGAGAAAAGCCAGATGCCCGCCGCCGGAGGGTGCCGTCCGTCCGGCGGCAGACGTTGGAAAATCCGCCGGCGGCGGTATTACGCCACGTCCAGCCCATAAATCCGCGTGGCGGTGCCGGCGAACAGTGCCGCGCGTTCGGCCGGCGAATAATCGGCGCTGGCGGTTTCGAACCCGCCGAAGATGGTATCAAAACTGCCGCACAGCCCGTCCACCGGGAAATTCGATGCGAACATGGCGCGGTCGGGCCCGAACGTGTCGATGGCGATGCGGATGATGTCGCAATTGTCCTCGATCCGCCATGGACGCCCGGGCAGGCCGAGGCCGGAAATCTTGAGATAGACGTTTTCCATCCCGGCAGCCGCTCCAAGCGTCCGCCTCCAGCCCGCGATGCCCTCGGGCGAACGGTCCGAAGGCAGGCCGGTGTGGTTGACGATCACCGGCAGATCGGCCGAGATCTTCCGGATCGCGGCGATTTCGGGCAGATGCCACCAGTTGGTCTGGAGATCGAACATCAGACCGGTGTGCGCCAGCTGCGCCACGCCCCGCAGATAGGCCGGATCCGACAGACCGCCGGTTCCCATGCCCGGCCGGGCGGTGGAGCGCGGCTTGTGGCGCACCGAGCGGACCAGCGGAATATCGGCGTAACGGTCGAGAACGGCGGCACAGTCCGGCCGGTCGAGCCAGATCTGCGCCACATGCGCGCCGGGCCGCCCGGTTCGTGTGGCAAGATCCTGCATCCAGACAGCCTCGCCCGCCGGGTCGTCCGGATCCCACTCGCCCTCCATGGTGACGGTGGTCGCGACCTGCCAGTTCCGGGCTGCGGCATCGTAATCCTCGGGCAGGAAGGGGCGGCGGATCGCCGAATAGTCGCCGTAGCGGAACGGGATCATCGGCATGTCGCGCAACCACGGGTGGTAGTTGCGCGACGGATCCCAGTAATGGTGATGCGCGTCGACGATCCTCATGCGCGGCCCCTGATCCAGCGCAGTACCGGAGAGGCCCAGAGCGCAATCACCACAAGACAGAGCACGACGGCGATAGGACGTTCGACAAAGATCATCAGATCGCCCTTCGATTTCAGCATCGAGGTGACGAAGTTGAATTCCAGCATCGGTCCCAGAACGATACCGAGGATCGCCGGCGCCAGCGGTATGTCGTTGTCCTCGAAGAACCAGCCCACCAGACCGAACACCAGCATCACCGCCACCCCGAAGATCGTGTTGTTGATGGCGAAGCTGCCGACGATGCAGGCCGCCAGAACGATTGGCATGAGCAGCGATTGCGGCACCCGCAGCAGATGGCGGGAAATCCGGATCACCATCCAGCCGAGCGGCAGCAGAAGCAGGTTGGCAAGCAGGAAGGCGATGAAGATCGCATAGACCAGTTCGGGCGTCTTGATGAAGATGATCGGCCCGGGTTCCAGCCCTTTCAGGAAAAGCACGCCGATGACGATGGCGGTGATGCTGTCGCCGGGAATGCCGAAAACCAGTGTCGGCACCCAGGCCGAGGAAAGCGCGGCATTGTTGGAGGCCCCGGCCTCGATGATGCCCTCGTCATGGCCCTTGCCGAACCTGTCGGGTGTCTTCGAGCGGCGTTTGGCCACCGCATAGGCGACCCAGGCGGCGATATCGGCGCCGGCGCCGGGCAGTGCACCGATCATCGAGCCGGTCAGACCGCCGCGCAGCAGGTTGCGCCAGCGCCGGGCGAGGTTCGGCCACAGCCCGGCAAAGACCGGCCCCATCCTGGGGGTTTCGCGCGGCGGCGCCCGGCGCGACGCGTTGCGCAGGATCTCGGTCAGGGCGAACATGCCGATCATCGCGGGAATGAAGCTGACCCCGCCCATCAGTTCATACGAGCCGAAAGTATAGCGCGCCTGCCCGGCAACCGCGTCGATCCCGATGAACGACACCCAGAGCCCGAACAGCAGCGACAGGATGCCCTTGATCGCCGAACCGGTCGAGACGATGGCGGCACAGCTCAGCCCGAGCAGCGCAAGCCAGAAATATTCGACCGACGAGAAATTGGTGGCGAACCGGGCCAGCAGCGGGGCGGCGAACATCAGCAGCAGCACGCCCATCGCCCCGCCGGTCATCGCCGCGCCCATCGAAAGACCGAGCCCGCGTTCGGGATGGCCGGCGCGGGTCATCGCATAGGCGTCGTCGACATAGGCGGCCGAGGCCGGGGTGCCGGGGATGCGCAGCAGCGCGCCCGGTATATCGCCGGAAAAGATCGCCATGGCCGCCAGCGCGGCGATGGCCGCGATCGCCGGAACCGGGTCCATGAAATAGGTTATCGGCACCAGCAGTGCCACGCCCATGACAGCGGTCAGCCCGGGGATCGCGCCGAGCACGATGCCAAGCGTACTGGCGACGAGGATCGTCAGCAGAACCTCGGCCGAGAATACCTGATGAAGGGCTTCGATGATGACGTTCATGTCAACCAGGCCTCCAGCACGCCGCGGGGCAGGGGCACCCGCAGCAACAGCGCGAAAATGGCGTGCAGAAGCACGGGAATGCCGGCGGCGGTCAGCAGCGCCGGAAGCGGGCGCGCCCCGAGCACCAGCGCCAGCAACAGCACGACAAGCGAGGTGGTGAGCAGGAAGCCGAGCGACTGAACGGCCAGCAGCCAGAATACCACCAGCACCAGAACCGCAAGCTTGCAGAACGCATCCGCGCTACGCAGTTCCGGTGCGATGCGGATCGGCGGGCCGGGCGCGGCGACAGCCATCTGCACGATCCCGACGAGGATCGCCGCACCGCCGACGATGCGTGGAAAGAAGGCCGAGCCGAATTGCTGGCCCGGCGCCTCGCGGAACCCCAGGGTACCCGCGATGATGGCTATGCCGCCCAGAATGGCGATCAGGCCGATCAGCCGGTCGTTCAGTTTCATCTCGCCTCCCCGCGATGCGGCCGCCGGGACCATGGCCCCGGCGACGGTATCGTCATTTCACCAGACCGAGTTCCCCGAGCAGTTCGCCCGCCTCGGCCGAGAAATCGGTGGCAAAGGCCGCAAAGGCCTCGGGCCCGTCGAAATAGGGAGTGATACCCCGCTGGGCCAGCGCGTCCTGCACCACGGCCGAGGCATGTGCCGTCCCGGCGGCGGCAGCGATCCGTGCCGTGATATCCTCGGGCAGGCCGGCGGGTCCGCAGAGCGAGAACCAGTTGGCGATGGAAAAGTCGATACCGCTTTCCTTCAGCGTCGGCACGTCCGGGAAGGCGGGGGAGCGTTCGTCGGACATGATGGCGAGGATATTCACCTCACCCGCGTCGGCCAGCGCCTTTGCCTCGACCGGCGAGCCGGTGAACAGGTTCAGCCCGCCCGAGACGAGATCCTGCAACGCCGGGGCACCGCCCTTGGAGGGAATGAAGTCGATCTTGTCGATCGGCTCGCCGATGGTCCTGAGCAGGCCGGCGGTCGCCATGTGCCATGTCCCGCCGATGCCGGAGCCCGACGAGGTGAAGGTGCCGGCCGGCTCTGCCCTGAAGGCTTCGATCAGCGCGGGCAGGTCCTTGTATTCGCTGTCCTTCGCAACGGTCAGACCGGCCGGGATCAGCGCCAGGCGCGAGATCAGGGTAAAGTTCTCCGGCGTGATGTCGGCCAGGCCGACGGGCTTGAAATAGGTGATTTCGGGCGTGCAGGCCCCCAGCGTATAGCCATCGGGGCGCGATTGCGCGATGGCGGCATGACCGACGACGCCCGAGCCGCCGTCGCGGTTCACCACGTTGATCGGCTGGCCCATCGCCTCTTCGAAACCGATGGCGAAAACGCGGATGATGGTGTCGGTCCCGCCGCCGGCGCCCCAGGGCACGATGATCGTCACCGGGCGGTCGGGATATTCGGCAAGCGCACCGCCCGCGGCGGCACCCAGGGCGACAGCGGCCGTGGTCAGCAGTTTTACAATGAATTTCATGGTCTTCCTCCCATTTTCGGTTTTCGGGCTCTGTGTAAATCGACCGCCCGGATCAGGTGACGGGTTTCTCCCATTCCGCCGCGCGGTCGAGCGCGCGGGCGAACAGATCAGACAGCTTGCCGCAGGGCTGCGACCGGCCGGTGCGCTCTTCCATCAGTGCCAGCTTCCGCCCGAGCTTCACCGCATTCCGCGTCGCGCCGAGATCGGCCTTGCCCTGACCGGCAATGTCATAGGCGGTGCCATGGGCCGGGGTGACGATGGGGAAGGGATAGTTTGCGATCAGGGTCACGCCCCGGTCGAATCCCAGCAGCTTCATCGCGATCTGGCCCTGATCGTGGTACATGGTCATCACCGCGTCGAACTCGCCCCGGATCGCCCGCACGAAGACGGTATCGGAGGGGATCGGGCCGGTCACGGCAAGCTGCCCGGCGGCGGCGCGCTCGACCGCCGGAAGGATAATGTCGTCATCTTCGGTGCCGAAATTGCGTCCATCGCCCGCGTGCGGATTGAGCGCCGCGACACCGATCCGCGGGCGTTCGTACCCGGCGCCGCGCATGATGCGGTCGGTCAGCACGAGCGATGAATAGATGCGCTCGGCGGTGATCCGGTCCGCAACCTCGCGCAGCGGAATGTGCGAAGTCACGCGGGCGTTCCAGACCTCGTCCAGAACGTTGAATTCGCGGCCGCTCTGCATCGCACCGATGGTTGCGTCGATAAAGCCGATCTCGTCGACATAATCGGGCTGCGCCAGCCGCATCGCATGCTTGTTGAAGGGCGTGAAAAATACCACGTCGGCGTGGCCGGCATTGGTGGCGAGCAGCGCGGCGCGGAAATTCTGCACCGCCGCCAGGCCGCTTCCGGCACTGGATTTGCCCTGCGGAACGGTATCCGGGTCGCAATTGCCGAGGTCCACCATGAAGCTGCCGCCGGGCAGAGCGGCGTCGACCCCGTCCAGCCCGATCACCGGCAGGTCGAGTGTCACGCCGGCATCCGCGGCGCCGCGCTCGAGCAACCTTCTGTCGCCGATGACCATCAGGTCGTCCGCGTTGGCCTCGGGGTCGGCGACGACCTTCGCCGCAAGCTCGGGGCTGATTCCGCCCGCATCCCCGATCGCCATGGCGACTCTCAATCCGCTTGTCATGCTGTTTCCCGTTCCCTGTCTGATGTTTCGGCCGTCACCCGACGCCGCACAACACACCGCCACCCGCCAAACGCGCGTGAATCCAACCCGCGTATTGACATCTCCTGTCTCTGTCTTCTGTATACAGGATAACGCACACAGAGTTCAAGCTGCGCAAACGAATGCGACCTTCAGCCCTGTCGCTTGGCGGGTTCGGGGAAAGAGGACCGATATTCATGCAGAATACCGGCAAGATCCGCTGGCGCCCGACCCGAAACCGCCTGAGACGGCCCGGGCCTGCGACACGGCAATCCGATCAGGCCGAATCGCGTTCGATGATCGAGAAACCGATATCGACCATCGGATTGCTGACGGGTTCGTCGTTCAGCCGTGCCAGAACGGCATGCGCGGCCAGTTCGCCCATTGCCGCCCGATCGATCCGCACCGAGGACAGCGCCGGATTGGTATATGCAGCGAAACTCTGATCGCCGAAGCCGAGAATGGCAATATCGCCGGGAATGCGCAGCTTCCGCGCCTGCGCCTCGGCGATCACCCCGTGGGCGATGGTATCGGAACTGCAGAACACCGCACCCTTGCGGAATCCGCGGTTTGCAAGATCGCGAAACCCGATTCGCCCGTGGGCAAGGCTCGCAACGCCCGGAATCACCGCGCTTTCCACCCGTTCGACGCCAAGCCGGGCCAATTCGGCGCAAAAGGCTCCGTTCCGGTTCTGCGCCCGCGGGTCGTCGGCGGCGACAATGCCGAATTGCCGGTGCCCGCGATCGTACAGGTAATTCGCGGCGGCGCGGCCGACACTCTCGTGCGAGAACCCGACCACCAGATCGAGCGGGGTGGGCGTGATGTCCCATGTCTCGACAACCGGGATTCCGGCGGCGAGCAGCTTGCGGCGGCATTCGCGCGTATGGGTGATGCCGGTCAGAAAGATCGCATCCGGGCGCCGGCTGAGGATGGTCGTCACCAGGCGATCCTCCTCGTCGAGGCCAAAACCCGATTCCCCGATCAGCACCTGATATCCCGTGCCGTCGAGCCGCTCGATAAAGCTCTGGATGGTTTCGGCGTAAACCGGATTGAGGATGCTGGGAATGATCGCCACGATCAGGTGGCTGCGGTTCGAGGCCAGCCCGCCGGCAAGCAGGTTGGGCACATAGCCGGTGGCCGCGATCGCCGCGTTGATCCGCTTCAGCGTCTTGCCGGCGACTTTCTCGGGATTGTTCATGGCGCGCGACACGGTGGCCGGCGCCACACCCGCCACCCGGGCAACGTCTTCCAATGTCACGCTGTGCGAAGCTCGTGGCACGCGGGAAACTCCATGTAATATCCGCCCTTCCCGAAACAATCGGTATCGGCACCGGAAATACCGGCGGGGGCCGCATCGTGGCAACGGCTTCTACCGAATACCGCGCGCCATGGCCAATAGAGAATCCGCCCGGGGCGCGCCAGAGGCGGCGCAGCGAAGGATCAGGTCACCGGCGCGGGATTGAACAGCACCAGATCGTTGCTGATGCCCAGCCGATCGGCAGCGGTGGTTTTGCGGCCACTGGCGACATCGAGGATGAACCGGAACAGGTCCCGGCCCATCTCCTCGACCGTGGCATCGCCGGTGACGATGCGGCCCGCATCCAGATCGATCAGGTCGTGCCAGCGCGCCGCCAGCGTCGAGTTGGTCGCGACCTTGAGGGTCGGCACGACGCTCAGGTTGTAGGGGGTTCCGCGCCCGGTCGAGAAGATGTGCAGGTTCATGCCGGCGGCCAGTTGCAGCGTTCCGCAGACAAAATCGCCCGCCGGCGTTGCGGCGAAGGTCAGCCCCCTGCGCCGGATGCGTTCGCCGGGCCCCAGCACATCGACCAGCGGCGTGGTGCCGGATTTCGCCACCGAGCCGAGCGCCTTTTCGACGATACCCGACAGCCCGCCCTTCTTGTTGCCCGGCGTCGTGTTGGCGCTGCGGTCGGCACCGCCCCGCGCGAGATAGGTATCGTACCACGCCATTTCGCGTGCCAGCGCTTCGGTGACCGACGCGTCGGCCGCGCGAGGGGCAAGCAGGTGCACGGCATCGCGCACCTCGGTCACCTCCGAGAACAGGACACTGCCTCCGGCGCGAACGATCAGGTCCGCCGCGTGGCCGATGGCCGGGTTCGCGGTGACACCGGAAAAGGCATCGCTGCCGCCGCACTGGACACCGACCACAAGCTCCGCCGACGGGCAGGTCTCCCGCCGGCGGCGGTTCAACCGCACCAGATGCTCCTCGGCCCGGGAAAGCAGCGCTTCGGTCATCGCGGCAAAACCGCTCGAAGCCTCCTGAAGGGTGAACATGGTGGCGGTTCCATCGCCCTCGGGCAGCAGCCATTCGGGGCGCAACTTCTCGCAGCCGAGCCCGACGACCATGACCTCGCCACCGAAGTTCGGGTTGCGCGCCAGGTTCTTCAGGGTCCGTATCGGGATCGCCGCATCGGGCGCATTGATCGCCACGCCGCAGCCATAGGCGTGGTTCAGCGCCACCACGCCATCCACGTTCGGATAACGCGGCAGCAGTTCGGCCCGCACCCTTTCGACAACGTGGTCGACCACGCCGGCAACACATTGCACGCTGGTGCTGATCGCCAGAATGTTGCGGGTCCCGATGCTGCCGTCGGCATTGCGGTAGCCCTTGAACGTGTAGCCGGCCAGGTCCGGCAACCGCCGCTGCGCCGGCGCGGGCGGCGGCAGATCGGAAAGGTCGGGCGGCTCGGGCAGGCGGATGCGGTGTTCATTGACCCACGCGCCACGCGGAAGCGGCTGTTCGGCAATGCCGATGGTCACCCCGTAGCGCGTGATCGCCCCGCCCGGGGCGATGTCGGTCAGCGCGACCTTGTGGCCGAAGGGCACATCCTCTTGCAGGATCGTCCCCTCGTCGAGTTTGGCCCCGGCCGCGAGCCCGTTGGCCACCAGCACCACCGCGACATTGTCCTCGGGCCCGATACGAAGGGTGCGGACGGCTCCCGCGGTCATTCCGCGGCCTCGCGGCGTTCGCCCTGCGCCTTCCTGACCGCCGAGTAGACCGAGAAACCGATGGAAAGCGCGATCAGTACCCAGAGGAAGACGGCAATCGGGCTCTTGGTGAAGAAAACCGTAAGGTTGCCGAAGGATTCCAGCGTCTTGACGAAATAGACCTCGGCCTGCGGCCCGAGGATGAAGCCGATGATGAACGGCGCAACCTCGAGCCCGACCTTCTGCCCGAGATAGGCGAACAGGCCGAAGATCAGCAGGGTCCAGACATCGAACATGACGCCGTAGTTGATCGCGTAGGCACCGACGACGCACATCATCAGGATGCCGGGGTAGAGCAGGTACTTGGGCACCGTGACGACCTTGGCGATGTAACGGATGGCGAAAAACATGATGAAGAACATCACGAAATTGGCGAAGACCAGCCCGGTCATCATCACATTCCAGGTGTCGAGATGCTCGCCGATGAACAGCGGGCCAAGCTGGAGCCCCTGAAGCGTGAAGGCGCCGATCAGCACCGCCGTGGTGCTGTCGCCCGGAATCCCCAGCGACATCAGCGGGATCAGCGCGCCGCCGGTCAGCCCGTTGTTGGCCGCCTCCGAGGCGATAACCCCCTCCGGCGCGCCCTTGCCAAGCTTCTCGGGGCTTTTCGAGAAATTCTTCGCCTGGGTATAGGACAGCACCGACGCCGCGCTGCCACCCACACCCGGCAGCATCCCGACAAAGGTGCCGATCGAGGACGACCGTATAAGGTTGGCGATCTGCCCCCGGAAGACCGAGAACGAGAACGGCGCCCCCCTGCCCAGCCTGACGGCTTTGGCGTTTTCCTCCCGGATGCCCTTTTCGGCATCCTGCAGGATCGTGCCCACCCCGAACATGCCGATCAGCACCGGCAGAAGCGCGAACCCGCTTTCGAGATAGGGGGCAAGAAATTCGGGGAACAGCCGGTATTCGCCGTTGCCGCCGACCGAAATGTCGTAGGTGCCGATCAGGCTGAACCAGATCCCCAGCGCACCGCTGAACAGCCCCAGCAGCAGGTGCTGGGAAAGCGACGCGATGACCGTCAGCGCGAAGAGGATGATCAGGAATTTCTCGACATAGGAGAACTTGATGGCAAAATCCGCCAGCGTCGGCGCGAAAAGAAACAGCACCACCGCACTGAACAGTCCGCCGAACAGCGAGGCGGCGATACCCACCTTCAGCGCCCGCTCGCCCTCGCCCTTCTGGGTCATCGGGTAGCCGTCGAAAGTGGTGGTGATCGACGAGGGCGTGCCGGGGATGTTCAGCAGGATCGCCGGCACCAGCCCGCCCGAGATGCCCCCGACATAAAGACCCAGCAACAGGGCCAGCCCCTCGTTCAGGTCGAGCCCGTAGGTCATCGGAAGGCAGACGGCGACCGCCATCGTCGCGGTCATGCCGGGAATGGCACCGAAGACGATACCCACCAGGGCCCCGAAGGTAACGAGGAGGAAGAACATCGGCGAAAGAAGCGACAGGAATTCCATGGTGCGGCCTCGTGGTCCTGCGTTCAGGGAAGGGTGATGAAGAAGAGGCGGGCGAGCACGAACCACGCCACCAGCGGCGAAACGACCGCGTTCGCCGCGATGAGCGCAAGCTTCCTGCGGTCGAGGTCATGCACATAGAGCAGCGACAGCGCGAACATGAAGGGGATCGACGTCAGCAGAAAGCCCATGCCGGTGTTGGGAAACAGCTGCCCGACCCGGTCCATCGACAGGAAATAGAGCACCAGAAGCGCCAGCGTTCCGAACAGCCGCCGGGTATCGAAGCCGTCCCTTGACGGCATCTGCGCGGCGACACGGCCCTGCAGGCTGCGGACCACATCCGGCCCGTGAACGATGGCGATCAGGATCGCAAGCACCGCCATCACCCACTGGATGATATAGGGAAAGAGCAGGTGCGATAGCGAAAAATCGATCGTGACCTGAAGGAAACTGCTGTCGTTCACGCCGGAACCTCCCGTAAAACCAGACCACCCCGCCGACAGGGCGCGGCCCACGCGCAGCGCGGGCCATGCGCCGCAACCTCAGTGGCTGCCTATGACAACCTCGTAGCGATCCCGCTTTTCCTTCAGATAGACCTGCGCCTCGGCCGAAGGTTTGAAGTTCGGGATGAAGAAGGATCTTTTCTGGATTTCCTGAATCTCGCCACCGGCATAGATTTCCGCCAGCGATGCGTCGATCTGCGCGACGATGGCCGGATCCATGTCCTTGTTGTAGATGAAGAAGAATTCCTTGTCGAAGGTGAAGTCCTGCGTGCCGTCCAGCGTCACCGATACGTTCGGCGACACGTATTGCAGCAGGTCCTCGCGCGTGGTCTCGCCGATCCCCTCGGGGTTGGCCTGTTCGATGGTCTCGCGGCGCGCCTCGAGCCAGAGGAATTTCATCGCCTTCTGGTCTTCCGCCGGAAGCCGGGTGTATTGTTCGTTGGCCTGTACCGAGCCATGGATCAGGTCGACCTGTCCGTCGAACAGAAGCTGGTTCTTGTCGGCCTGCGATCCGGTGTTCACCGCCACCAGGTTTTCCTCGGTGCCGGGAAAGCGGATCTTCAGGGCGTTCTTTATCGCGCTGTAGCCGATTTCGGAAACGCCGCCGGGCTGGATGGCGACGCGAACCCGGGTTCCGTTACCGGCGGCCTGCAGCAGTTCTTCCATCGTCTGATAGGGGGAACTCTTGGGCGCGACGAAGGCATCGCCGGGGTTGATCGCCACCGTCGGGCCGACAGTGAACTCTTCGAAGATATCCGAATAGCCGTTCACGCCATAAAGCTCGCCCAGATAGGACTGATCATGAAACATCATGACCGTGCGGCCGTTCGATGCGCGCCGCAGCGTCTTGAATGCCTCGCTGGCACCCACCGCGTCGACCTTGACGTTGACGCCGATATTCTCGGACAGCGCCTGCGCCACGATGCTGGCGTTCTGATATGTGTCGCCCCCGGTCGATCTGGACCCGATAACCAGTCGCAGGTTGCCGCGGATCGGCCCGTCCGCGGCCTGTACCGGCAGCGCCACGGCAGCGGTGGCCGCAATCAGGCACAAGGCCAGTGTCGTCTTTCCAATCATGCTGATCTCCCTTTCCGGCCGCCGCTCCGGGCGGTCGCCACTCCCTCTGCGGTAACGGCGCCCGGAAACCGGGCTCCGAAACAAGCGCAACACTTGCCCGCCGCACATTGCGGCGCAAATAATAGCGCTTTCATTTATCCTAGAGTTGCGTGACTGATGTTGTCAACATCCTGGCACCTGACAAATGCGCGCAAGCAAGAGTCGCAGATTTCTTCCAAATAAATCCCCGAAATCAACCTGTTTCCTGAAGTTCATGGTGGCTTCGGGTCAATTTGGCACATCGGGGCTTTTATATAATTGCGCTTTCATTATAGGGATGCTCAAATGATGCGCGATTTTCGATTCGGGCGGGCGCGCGTCCATTCCGAAGCATCTGAAGGGAGGCGCCGCATGGCCAGGTCCGATACAATCGTCAGCAATTCACCGAAGGTCACCTCGATGCGGGTCATTCCCGTGGCCGGCCAGGACAGCATGCTGATGAATCTCAGCGGTGCGCACGGGCCTTATTTCACCCGCAACATCGTGTTGATCACGGATTCGGCGGGCAGGACCGGCGTGGGCGAGGTGCCCGGCGGCGAAAAGATCCGCCAGACACTGGAAGATGCCGTTCCGCTGGTCGTCGGGCGGGGCCTGGGCGATTACAACGCGGTGCTCAACGCGATGCGCCGTGAATTCGCCGACCGCGACGCCAGCGGGCGTGGCCTCCAGACCTTCGACTTGCGCACCACGATCCATGCGGTGACGGCGGTGGAGGCGGCGATGCTCGATCTGCTAGGCCAGTTCCTCGACCTGCCGGTGGCGGCATTGCTTGGCGAGGGGCAGCAGCGCGATGCGGTCAAGATGCTGGGGTATCTCTTCTATGTCGGCGACCGGCGCAAGACGCCGCTGCGCTATCGCGACGAGAGCGCCGCCAGCGACGACTGGGAACGCCTGCGCAGCGAGGAGGCCCTGACGCCCGTAACCGTGGTGCGGCTGGCCGAGGCGGCGGAGGCGCGCTACGGCTTCACCGAATTCAAGCTCAAGGGCGGCGTGCTGGCCGGCGAGGAGGAGATGCTCGCCATCGAGGCGCTGAAGCACCGCTTCCCCGACGCAGCGGTCAATATAGACCCGAACGGCGGCTGGTCCCTCGACGAGGCCATTGCCCTGTGCAAGGGGCGCGGCGACATTCTGGCCTATGCCGAGGATCCCTGCGGTGCCGAGCAGGGCTATTCCGGCCGTGAGGTGA
>NZ_JBKEAE010000028.1:0-3864 GCF_047971885.1 Tropicimonas sp.
CGCGCTCGAGCTTTTCGAGCCTGTCGTTCGAGGCGACATCGTCCTCTTTCTTCAGCGCCTCGGCCTCGATCTGCTTTTGCAGGATTTCACGGTCGAGCGCGTCAAGCTCCTCGGGCTTGGACTCCACCGCCATGCGCAGCCGGCTCGCCGCCTCGTCCATCAGGTCGATGGCCTTGTCGGGCAGGAACCGGTCAGTGATATAGCGGTTGCTGAGGGTCGCGGCGGCGACAAGGGCCGAATCGGTGATCCGTACCCCATGGTGCAACTCGTACTTCTCCTTGATGCCGCGCAGGATCGAGATCGTATCCTCGACCGTCGGCTCCTCGATGAAGATCGGCTGGAATCGTCGCGCCAGCGCCGCGTCCTTCTCCACGTGCTTGCGGTACTCGTCGAGCGTGGTCGCGCCCACGCACTGCAACTCGCCCCGCGCCAGCGCAGGTTTCAGCAGGTTGGAGGCATCCATCGCCCCGTCCGCCTTGCCGGCGCCGACAAGCGTGTGCATCTCGTCGATGAAGAGGATGATCTCCCCCGCCGCTGCCGTCACCTCGGACAGCACCGCCTTGAGCCGCTCCTCGAATTCGCCGCGATATTTGGCGCCGGCGATCAGCGCGCCCATGTCGAGCGCCATCAGCCGCTTGTTGCGCAGGCTTTCGGGCACATCGCCGTTGACGATGCGCAGCGCGAGGCCCTCGGCGATAGCGGTCTTGCCGACGCCGGGTTCGCCGATCAGCACGGGGTTGTTCTTGGTCCGGCGGCTCAGAACCTGCATCGAGCGGCGGATTTCCTCGTCGCGGCCGATGATCGGGTCGATCTTGCCTTCGCGGGCCGCTTCGGTCAGGTCGCGGGCATATTTCTTCAGCGCGTCATAGCCCTCTTCGGCCGACGCCGTGTCGGCGGTGCGCCCCTTGCGCACGTCGTTGATCGCCGAGTTGAGCCCCTGCGCGGTCACGGCGCCGGCTTCCAGCGCTTCCTTTGCGCCCGAGCGCACCACCGCGAGCGCGGTCAGGATCCGCTCGACGGGGACGAAACTGTCCCCGGCCTTGGTGGCGATCTTCTCGGCCTCGTCGAGCACGCGTGCGGTCTTCTGGTCGAGATAGACCTGTGCCCCATCGCCCGAAACCCTGGGCATCCGCGCAAGATCGGTATCCACCGCCTCGCGCACCCGTTCGGGCGAGCCGCCCGCCCGCTTGATCAGGTTGCTGGCAAGCCCCTCGTCGTCGTCGAGCAGCGCCTTGAGCAGATGCTCGGGCATCAGCCGCTGGTGTTCCTCGCGCATGGCGATGGTCTGGGCGGCCTGAATGAAGCCGCGCGACCGTTCGGTAAATTTTTCCATGTTCATAGAGAATTCTCCCTTTCCAAGCGCTTGCATGAATTGTCCGCCCGGCTGCGGCACGGCACCTGAGCAAGCCTCCGGCACGATATGGGAACGGAAAACACAGGCCGCAACCCGGACCTGTCACATATTTCACACAGCCGCCTGCGTCGTATTGGCAGACCCGGGTGTGCGGCAGGGTTGATGCCGCCGGTGACGGGTACTAGGCAGGTCGGGAAGCAGGAGAAGGAGCAAACCGATGCCCGACAGCCGCAAGCCGGACGACCGGCTGATCGTCGCCCTCGACGTACCGGATGCGCTGGAGGGGCTGAAGCTTGCCGAAACGCTCGGCGACACGGTGTCTTTCTACAAGATCGGTCTGGGCATGCTTACCGGCGGCGGCCTGGCACTGGCCAACGAACTGAAGACCGGGCACGGCAAGCGCATCTTCCTCGACATGAAGCTGTTCGACATCGGCGCGACGGTCGAGACAGCGGTGCGCGGGCTGGCGCAATTCGCCCTCGATTTCCTGACGGTGCACGGCGACCCCCATGTGGTGCGCGCCGCGCAGGAGGGAAAGCGCGGCCACGACACGAAGATTCTGGCGGTGACGATCCTGACCTCGCTCGACCGGCCGGATCTGGACGCTGCCCTGATCAAGCCGGGCGATGTCCGCGATATCGTGCTGGAGCGCGCGGTGAACGCGCTGAACGCGGGGGCTGACGGGCTGATCGCCTCGCCCCGGGAGGCGGCGGCGATCCGCGCCCTGCCCGAGGCAGAGGGCCGGCTGATCGTCACCCCCGGCGTGCGCCCGGCCGGCGCCGCTCCGGGCGATCAGAAGCGCATCGCCACCCCGGCGCGCGCGATCGCCGCCGGTGCCGATCACATCGTGGTCGGCCGTCCGGTCTGGCAGGCCGCCGACCCGCGGGCTGCGGCGCAGGCCATCGTGGACGAACTGGCCGCTCCGCTGCGCTGACATTCGTCAACGTTCGCGTGAGGATACGTGTCAGCCGCTCCACGCCGGCCGACAATGACGTATCTAGGGGCAAATCGATGGAGATTCCCCGAATGGCCGGACGCTGGAAGAACGATCTGAACTGGTCCGAAGTGACCCCGAAGCCGGTATGGCTCAACCGCCGGCACCTCATGCTGGGCGCGGCGGCGGTTGCCGGCGGTCTGCTCGCCGGACCGGTAGGGGCGGCGCTGGGCGGGCGACCGTCGAAATATTCGACCGACGAGGCGATCAACACGCTGGAGCAGATCACCAACTACAACAATTTCTACGAATTCGGCTCGCGCAAGACCGACCCGGCAAAGCACGCCTCGGCCCTGACCACAGACGGCTGGGAAATTCGCATCGACGGCATGGTCGACAAGCCCGCAACCTGGTCGATGGACGACCTGCTCGAAGGCGTCACGCTGGAAGAGCGCATCTATCGCCTGCGCTGTGTCGAGGGCTGGTCGATGGTCATTCCGTGGACGGGGTTCGAACGGGCCGATCTGCTGAACCGGGTGGGTGTTCAGCCCTCGGCGAAATTCGTCGTCTTCGAAACCGCTGAGCGGCGCGACGAGATGCCCGGGCTGCGCAGCCCGGTACTCGACTGGCCCTATACCGAGGGTCTGCGGCTGGACGAGGCGATGAACCCGCTGACGATCCTGGCGACCGGTCTCTATGACGAGCCGCTGCCCAACCAGAACGGTGCCCCGATCCGTCTGGTGGTGCCGTGGAAATATGGCTTCAAATCGATCAAGTCGATCGTCCGCATCACCCTGAGCGACAGGCAGCCCAGAACCACCTGGAACCGGCTGCAACCCGAGGAATACGGCTTTTACGCCAACGTGAACCCCAGGGTCGATCACCCGCGCTGGAGCCAGGCGACCGAACGGCGGATCGGCGGTTCGCTCTTCGCCAAGCGCAAGCCGACGAAGATGTTCAACGGATATGCCGACACCGTTGCGCACATGTACGACGGCATGGACCTGAAGAAGAACTATTGATGAAGGGCGTCGATCGCATCAATGCTGCGCTGCGCCGCTGGCCGGTCTGGACGCTCTATCCGCTGGGGGCGCTTCCGGTGATCTGGCTGTTCGGGCAGGGGGTCACCGGCGGGCTTGGGGTGGATCCGGCCAAGGCGATCGAGCATAGGCTTGGCCTTTGGGGGCTCTGGCTGCTTCTGGCCGGTCTGGGCGTGACGCCGCTGGCGCGGATCGCCGGGCTTCGGCTGATCCGGTTTCGCCGCGCCATCGGGCTGCTCGCTTTCTTCTGTATCCTGACCCATCTGCTTGTCTGGCTGATACTTGACGTGCAGGTTCCGGCGCTGATCTGGGCCGATATCGTGAAGCGGCCCTATATCACCGTCGGCATGGCCGCGTTCGTTCTGATGGTACCGCTGGCGCTTACATCCAACGACTGGTCGGTTCGCAGGCTGGGGGCGGCCGGATGGCGCCGGCTGCACCGCCTGACCTATCCGGCCGTTCTGCTGGGGGCATTACACTACGTCATGGTGGTGAAAGGCTGGCAGGTGGAGCCAGTTGTCTACCTTGCCGTCGCA
>NZ_JBKEAE010000029.1:0-30151 GCF_047971885.1 Tropicimonas sp.
CGGCGGGTTTTCCGCCCGAGGTCGCCGCGGCAGCGCAGGAGCATTACTCGCCGCTCGGCCCTTCGGACGACGTACCGACCGCGCCGGTCTCCGTCGCCGTGGCGCTGGCCGACAAGCTCGATACCCTCACCGGCTTTTGGGCCATCGACGAGAAGCCGACCGGTTCCAGGGACCCGTTTGCGCTTCGGCGAGCGGCTCTGGGCGTGATCCGGTTGCTGGTGGTGAATGATATCCGTTTCCGGCTCGGCGCGGTTCTGTCACGCTCCGATAGTGCCGTTGCCTTTGGCCTGAACGGGGAGCAGGCGGACAACCTCCTTTCCTTCTTCCACGACCGCCTCAAGGTTCACCTGCGCGACGAGGGCATCCGGCACGATGTGATCGATGCCTGTCTGGCGATGCCGGGCAATGACGATCTGGTGCTGCTGGTCAGGCGGGCGCGGGCGCTGTCGGATTTCCTGAAAACCGACGATGGCGGGAACCTGTTGCAGGGCTTCAAGCGGGCCAACAATATCCTGACCCAGGCCGAGGCGGCGGATGGGGTGGCTTACGAATTCGGCCCCGACCGGAAGTTCGCCGAGACCGATGCGGAACGCGCATTGTTCGATGCGCTCGACGCGGCGCAGGGAACGATCGCGGTGGCGCTGGCGGAGGAGGATTTTGCCACCGCCATGGCGGCGATGGCCGCGCTGCGCGCCCCGATCGACGCGTTTTTCGATACCGTTCAGGTCAATACCGACAACCGGATCATCCGCCGCAACCGGCTCAATCTGCTGCACCGTATCCGCCAGACCTGCCTTGCGGTTGCCGATCTGACCCGGATCGAGGGTTGAGCGGCCGATGCTGCGCTGCGGCGTAATCGCCGTGGCGCAAGGTGACGGTTGTCGTATGGTGCGCCTTCGCTATCCTGCGACCGTGCCAGGCCCATAGGAGATTCCGCGTGCTGACGCCCGATGCGACCAAGGAATTCACGCTGATCACGCCCGATGCCGCAATCTCGGAAGCGACCCACGGGGGGCGTGCCAAATGCCTGCAACGACTGGTCCGGCTGAACCTGCCGGTGCCGCGCTCGGTGGCGTTGTCCTTTGCCGCCGTGCACCGCGTTGCCGAGGGGCGGATGGCCGACACACCCGGGCTGCTTTCGGCCTTTGGTCCCGAGCCGCTGGTTTCGGTCCGCCCGTCGAGCGGCGATGCCGACTGGGGCGGGCCGGGGGCGATCCTGAACATCGGCATGAACGATGTCCGCCGTGACCAGCTGGCCAGAAGCATCGGGCGCGAGGCCGCCGACGGGCTGTACCTGAAATTCATCCAGACCTATGCCAGCGAGGTCGCCCGGCTCGACCCGGAGCCGTTCGAGGAGGCGATCGAGGCCACCGACCCGCTGCGCGCCGCCATGGACGCCTTCGAGTTCGAGGCCGACGAGCCCTTTCCGCAGGACCCGGCGGTCCAGCTTGCCGAGGTGCTGCGCTCGATGGCGCGGGCGTGGGAAGGGGTCAGTGCGCGGCTGCTGCGGCAGGCGCGGGGTGCGCCGGTCGATGCCGGGCTGGGGCTGGTCGTGCAGGCCATGGCGCAGGGGATCGGTGCCGGCGAAAGCGGCTCGGGCGTGATCCGGATGATCGACGCCAAGACCGGCGCGCGGCAGATCACCGGACACTATCACCGCAAGCGTTTCGACGGCAACGGGCTGCAACGCGAACCGCTTCATCTCAGCAGCGATCCGCGCGGCGCCTCGATGCAGGAGGAGGCGCCCGAGGTCTATGCCGAACTGATCTCGGTCCTCGAAACCTGCCGGCGCAACCTGCGCGAGGAGATGGAGGTGAAATTCGCCGTGACCGGCGGCAAGCTGATGGTGCTGGATGCGGTCAGGGTGGCGCGCGGAGCGCGGGCCGATGTGCGCGTCGCCGTGGCGCTGGCGGGCGAGGGGATCATCACACCCGAGGAGGCGCTGCTTCGGGTCGAACCGATGTCGCTGACCGAACTTCTGCACACCCAGGTCGATCCGGGCGCGCCGCGCGACGTGATCCTGCGCGGTATCGCCGCCTCGCCCGGCGGGGCGACGGGGCGTCTGGTGTTCTCGTCCCACGCCGCCCAGACATCGGCCAGCCACGAGTTGCCCTGCATCCTCGTTCGCCGCGAAACGACGCCCGAGGATATCCGTGGCATGCACGCGGCCCAGGCGGTGATCACCGAACGCGGCGGCATGACCAGCCACGCGGCGGTGATCGCGCGCGGGCTGGGGCTGCCCTGCATCGTCGGCGCCTCGGGCCTGCGCATCTCGCAGCGCAAGAAAACCCTGACCACCGCCGACGGGCGGGTCTTTGTCGAGGGCGACATCGTTACCGTCGATGGCACTGCCGGGGTTGCGATGGCGGGCGAGATCGAGATGCTGCAACCGTCGCTCGATACGCATTTCCGCACCCTGATGGACTGGGCCGATGTGGCCTGCGATATCGGCATACGCGCCAACGCCGACACCCCTGCCGACGCGCGGATGGCGCATACCTTCGATGCCGAAGGGATCGGGCTCTGCCGGACCGAGCACATGTTCTTCGAGCAGCAGCGCCTGACCGTGATGCGCGAAATGATCTTCGCCGACAACGAATCCGACCGTTCGGGCGCGCTGGAGCAGTTGCTTCCCATGCAGCGCGAGGATTTTGTCGAACTGTTCCGCATCATGGCCGGCCTGCCGGTCTGCATCCGGCTGTTCGACCCGCCGCTGCACGAATTCCTGCCGCATGACCGCGAGGGGATGATGGCGCTGGCGGAATCGCTCGACCTGCCGCTCAGCGATGTCGTCCGGCGCGTCGAGGCGCTGTCGGAGTTCAACCCGATGCTCGGCATGCGGGGGGTTCGGCTGGGGGTGACCGTTCCGGGCATCTACGACATGCAGGTGCGCGCGATCTTCGAGGCAACGGTCGAGGCCAGCCGGCAGGCCGGTGCCGCTGTGGTTCCCGAAATCATGATTCCGCTGGTTTCGGCCAAGCGCGAGGTCGAACTGGTCAAGACCCGGATCGACGCGGTGGCGGCAGCGGTCAAGGTCGAGACCGGCCGCGCCTTCGACTACCGGCTGGGGGTGATGGTCGAAACGCCACGCGCCGCGCTCAGGGCGGGCGAGATCGCCGATCACGCGGCGTTCCTCAGCTTTGGAACAAACGACCTGACTCAGATGACCTATGGCCTGTCGCGCGACGACGCGGGCCGGTTCATGGGTACCTATGTCAGCAACGGCGTGTTTCACGAAGACCCGTTCCACACGCTCGACAAGGAGGGGGTGGGAGAGTTGCTGCTGATCGGCGCCGAACGTGGGCGCGAGGCGCGCCCCGATATCGTTCTTTCGGTCTGCGGCGAGCATGGCGGCGATCCCGATACCATCGCGTTCTGCCGCGATGCCGGGTTCAGCTATGTCTCGTGCTCGCCGTTCCGGGTGCCGGTCGCGCGGCTCGCGGCGGCTCATCTGGCGCTGCGATCCCCCCGTCCGGCGCGCGAATAGGCGAAAGTACGCGTAACCGCATTGAATTCAGGCAGAAATCCGCTCAATCGGTGAGGGATTCGGGCAACGCACCAAAACGCCCTGAGGTGCCCCGCGTTTACACAAATATGAACGTTGCGTTAACGCCGATCCCGGCTGGCGCGCGTCCAAGCGTGTCTCTGGGTGGGTGAATCCATGACGCTGCCGCGTCCCGTAGTTCTGTTGTGTCTTGTCGTGTTTGCGATGGCCGGCCCGGTTTCGGCCGAGGCCTGGCTTTCGACCTCGACCAATCCGATGACGGAGATCGGAACGGCCCGGCCGGATGACGGCGTTGCGGCGTTCGGGGCGTCCGAGTCCCTGGATGATGGATTTGGCCTCGCCGGCAGCGTGCGCGCAAAACCCCGCCCGGCCGATCTGAAAACCGCATCGAATGTCCGCTACGAGCGTGCCTGGCTCGACCGTCAACCCTATTCGACCGGTGGCGAGGAATGGCAGTGCCTGGCCGAGGCGCTGTATTTCGAGGCCCGTGGCGAAAGCATCAAGGGGCAGTTCGCGGTCGCCGAAGTCATCATGAACCGTGTCGCGAGCAAGCGGTTCCCCGATACCGTCTGCGGGGTGGTCAATCAGGGAACCGGCAGGAAATATCAGTGCCAGTTCAGTTTCACCTGCGACGGCAACCCCGAAACCATCGCCGAACCTTCGGCCTTCCGGCGGGTGGGCAAGGTTGCGATGCTGATGCTGTCGGGCGCCCCGCGCGCCCTGACCAACGGCGCCACGCATTACCACACCCGCGCGGTTGTACCGTCGTGGGCCGACAGGCTGGCCCAGACGACCTCGATCGGCGATCATCTGTTTTATCGCCGGCCGCGATCCTGACTTCCCCCCCCCGGCTGCCGCAACCCGATTGGCTGGCGCTGCGGATTCGGTCGCGATTGAGCGCTTGCACGTCGCCCGGGCACGTGGCAAGCGCCTCGGGACCTGTCAGGAACGGCGCCATGAGATCTGTTGAAACCCAGCCCGGAAATACCGAAGGGAACCGGATTTTCCTGTGCGACCATGTGCGGCAGGTCGAGATCGGGGCCTTTCAGGAAGAGCGCGGCGTCGTGCAGCGACTGCGCTTCGAGATCGTGGTCGAGGTGCGCCGCGCCGCCACCGCCATCGACGACGATGTGGACCGTATCCTGAGCTATGACACGCTGGTCGAGGCGGTGGATCTGGCGCTGGCCGACGAACGGCTGAGCCTGCTCGAAACACTTGCCGAGCGTATCGCCGCCCGCCTGCTGGGCGAGCCGCGTGCGCTGAAGGTGACGGTGCGTATCGAAAAGCTGGATCGTGGCCCCTTCGTTCTGGGGGTCGAGATCGAACGCAGCCGCAACGGAACGCCCGCCGGCGGCATGGGGGGAGAGGATTTTGCCCCGCCGCTGGTGGTCTTCCTGTCGAACGCGGCCATCGCCGACCCCCGGCTTCCCGGCTGGCTCGACCAGATCGAGGCGCTGGCATTGCCGGTCGTGCTGACCGTTGGTCTGCCCGACACACGCGCGCCCGAGGCCGGGGCGGCAATGCCGCAGCGGCGGGTCGATCTGCTTGCGCTGGAGCAGAACGCCTGGGTGCTGGCGGCGCGCGACCGGCGCTGCATCGTCGTTTCCAGCCGGACCGAGATAACGCATGCGATCCACACCGGCCGGATCGTCGTCTGGGCGCCATCGAAACTTGTGCTCGACGCGGTGGAAAGCCCCGACACCGGCCCGCGCGATGCCGCCGCGCTGACCGCATGGTTTGCCGGCCAGATCGGGGCGGGGCGGTTGCTTGGCCTGGGCGCCAGGGTACCGGGCGGGGCGTGTCTTTCGCTTGCCGACCGGCTGGAATTGTAGCACATCGGCGGAACCGTCATGAGCCCGCCGATGCCCGCCACGTATTATCGCCCGATCCCCGAATCCGACGTTGCGCTCGGGCGCGCCGGGCTGTCGCTTGCCGGAACCCGGCTGCGTTTCGAAAGGGTCGAGGTGCTGAGCCGCGGGCAACTGCCGCGTGTCGTGCCGGCCGACACGGTGCCTGCCGAAATTCTGGCCCGGATGACCGAACCGCGTGCCGCGATCACCGGCGTTTCGCTCGGCCGGCCGCGGTTGATGGGCATCCTCAACGTGACGCCCGACAGCTTTTCGGACGGTGGCGTCTTCGATGGCCCGGATGCGGCGGTCGCCGCGGCGCTTCGCATGGTGGAAGATGTGGATATCCTCGATATCGGCGGCGAATCCACCCGCCCCGGTGCCGCCGATGTGCCCGCGCCCGCGGAAATCGCCCGCACCGCGCCGGTGATCGCGGCGCTGAGCCGGGCAGGGGTTCCGGTTCCCGTATCCATCGACACCCGCAAGGCGGCGGTCGCGCGGGCCGCGTTTGATGCCGGCGCCACCATCGTCAACGACGTATCCGGGTTGGGGTACGATCCTGATCTTGCGCCGCTGGTCGCCGCAACCGGCGCTCCGGTCTGCATCATGCATTCCATCGCAACGCCGGCGACGATGCAGGACGATCCGCGCTATGACGATGTTCTGCTCGATGTCTTCGATTTTCTTGAGCAACGTATCGCGCTGGCCGAATCCTGCGGCATTCCGCGTGCCCGCATCGTTGTCGATCCGGGGATCGGGTTCGGCAAGACGGTGGCGCACAATCTTGCGCTTCTGGCGCGCGTTTCACTGTTTCACACGCTTGGCTGCGCCATCCTGCTGGGGGTGTCGCGCAAGCGCTTCATCGGCGGCATCGGCGGTGCGGCGGAACCCCGCTCGCGCGGGCCTGGCTCCATTGCGGTGGCCCTTGCCGCGATGGCGCAAGGTGTGCAGATATTGCGTATTCACGATACGTCCGAGACGGCACAGGCATTGAAGCTGTATCTGGCGGCAACGACGGGCAAGGCACCCGGGGAGACAATATGAGCAGAACCCTGTTCGGCACCGATGGCGTGCGCGGACGCGCCAATAGCTATCCGATGATCGCCGAGATGGCGCTGAAGCTTGGCGCGGCGGCGGGGCGGTATTTCCGCAAGGACGGCAGCAACGTGCACCGCGTGGTGATCGGCAAGGATACGCGGCTTTCGGGCTACATGTTCGAGACCGCGCTGACCGCCGGCCTTACCTCGACCGGGATGAACGTGCTGCTGCTGGGGCCGGTTCCGACCCCGGCGGTGGGATATCTGACCACGTCGATGCGTGCTGACGTCGGGATCATGATCTCGGCCAGCCACAACCCGCATTACGACAACGGCATCAAGTTCTTCGGTCCCGACGGATTCAAGCTGAACGACGAGGCCGAGGCCGAGATCGAGGCACTGGCGATGAACGGTGTCGAGCTTGCCATGGCCGAGAATATCGGCCGCGCGCGGCGCATCGACGACGGCCGGTTTCGCTATGTCGAACGCGCCAAGGCGAGCTTCCCGGACAACCTGCGCCTGAACGGGCTCAAGGTGGTGATCGACTGCGCCAATGGCGCGGCCTACAAGACCGCCCCCGAGGTCCTGTGGGAACTGGGGGCCGATCTGGTCGAGATCGGCGTTTCGCCGGACGGGCTCAACATCAATCGCAATTGCGGCTCGACCGACGTCAGCACGGCGGCCGCTGCCGTTGTGGCACATGGCGCGGATGTGGGGATTTGTCTCGATGGCGATGCCGACCGGGTGATGATCATCGACGAGGCCGGCAATGTGGCCGATGGCGATCAGATCATGGCGCTGATGGCCGCCCGCTGGGCTGACGAGGGGCGCCTCAGGGGGGGCACGCTTGTGGCCTCGGTGATGTCGAACCTCGGGCTCGAACGGTTTCTTGCCGGCCGGGGCCTGCGGCTGGAACGCGCGCCGGTGGGCGACCGCTACGTGGTCGAGCGCATGCGCGAGGGCGGCTGGAACCTCGGGGGCGAGCAATCCGGCCATATTGTCATGACCGACTATGCCACCACAGGTGACGGGCTGATCGCCGCGTTGCAGTTTCTGGCCGCGATGGCCGAGACGGGTGAACCCGCCTCGGCGCTTTCGCAGAGCTTTCAGACCGTGCCGCAACTGTTGAAGAATGTGCGCTTCGATGCCGGAGCGACCCCGCTGGAGACCGACACGGTACGCGCCGCCATCGCCGATGCCGAAACCCGGCTGACCGGGAATGGCCGGCTGCTGATCCGCAAATCCGGTACCGAACCGCTGATCCGCGTCATGGCGGAAAGCGAAGATGCCGCCCTGCTGGAACGGGTGGTCGATTCGGTCGTCGAGGCGGTCGAAGCTGCGGTCTGACCGCGGGGCTTGCGCGGCGCGGCGGCCGCGCGAGTTTACTTCCTGGGGAAGATGAAGGTCAGTTCGGCCCGCGCGCCCCAGCCCTCGGGCCCGTATTCCGGGGCATCCGCCCAATAGCGCGCGCCGGCGCGGAACTGCATGCTCTGATTGCCGATCGAGAACACCTTGCCTGCCATCAGGTTGATCGGAACCGACCATTCCTCGTTGATCCAGTCATAGGTGCTTTCCGTGTTGATGGCGAAGACATAGGCGCCGGGGGTGCGGTAGCCGAGGAAGGGTTGCAGATACATCTGCGAAAGCTCGCCGTATTCGTCCTCGTCGCTGATCGACCAGATCTGATTGGCCAGAAGCCCCATGGTGAAGCCCTGCTGGGTCTGCTTGACCAGCACGCCCGAAATTCCAGCCCCCCACTGGCGGTTCGCGATATCGTCCGAAACCGTAGGCAGCAGCAGCACCGGGCCCGCCCCCCAGATCAGGCCGTCGCCAGAGAAGGACCTGGGCGAGAAGAAAAAGGTCTGCGTGGTCGGGCCGAAACCGATCTGCCGGCCTTTTTCGTCGGAAATGTCCTGATTGTAGACCGGTACGATCGTGCGGGTGATCAGGTTCCAGTTTTCACCGACCGAAAAGGGAATGACCGGCTGAAGAAGCATGAAAGCCCGCTCGCCGGTCCCGCCAGGAAAGCCATGATCGGAATTGAACTGGAAGGGCAGGGTGGACAGATTTGCCACCGGGTTTGCAAGCTGCTGCGCCAGCGCGGCGTTGGAGCTTTCCTGCGCGGTGGCGGGAGTGCCGATCAGCAGGGCTGCCGCAAGCGAACGGAACAGTCGTGACATGAAAACCTCCTCAAGACGGTTGGCGCTACCCCGGGCGAAGTGTGGCCCAGATTAACACGCGGCCGCCGGGCGGCCCATCCTCCCACCGGATTTCGCCGCCGCCTGTACCACACTTGCCATGCCGCCGGGCAACCTATGCGGCGGCGGTTCCAAGCAGCCCGTCGCGCAGGAAGCGCGCCACGCGATCGCGCGAAAACGGCTTGCCGAGCACCGGCACATGGCTGTCGTCGCCGTCCGGTTCGACGGATTTCGACATGAACACCACCGGCACCTTGGGCAGCCGTGCATGGATCTCCCTTGCGAGCGCGAACCCGCTCGATCCGTCGTGGAAAAGAAGGTTGGACAGCACGATGTCGACATGCTGCGCCATATCCAGAATTCGTATCGCCTCGGCCGGATCCGCGCAGCAAACGACCCGGTAGTTCAGGCTTTCGGTGACCTTTTCCAGCGTTTCGCGCCCGGCCGCATCATCCTCGACCAGAAGCACAACCTGATAGTCGCCGAGCGGCGTTTCGGTGGAAACGCGCGCCGTATCGCCATCCGCCTGCCCGGTCGCACGCGGCAGGTATAGCGATACCAGCGTGCCCTTGCCCGGCGTGCTTTCCAGATGGATCTCGCCCCCCGACTGACGGACGAACGATGCCACCATCGGCAGGCCGAGCCCGCTGCTTTCGCCAAACCGGTTGGTGGTGAAAAACAGGTCGAGCGCGCGCCGCTGCACCTCGGCGTTCATGCCGCGACCGGTATCGCGCACCGAAATCTCGACGAAGTCACCGTTCATCAGGGCAAGCGACGACAGCCGCGAATGCCCTTCGGGCAGGTTGCGGCACGCGATCGTCAGCGTTCCGCCTTCGGGCATTGCATCGCGGGCGTTGATCGCCAGGTTCAGGATCGAGGATTCCAGTCGTCCCGAATCGACCTCGAGTTGCCAGAGCCCCTCGCCAAACCGGATGTTGAGCTGGATCGACTGGCCGAGCGCCCCCTCCATCAACGGCTGAAGCCCGGCGATCAGTTCGCCCGGCGTTACCATACGCGGCGAAAGGCGCTGCTTGTGGGTGACGGCCAGAAGCCGCTGGATGGTATCGCTGCCGCGCCGGCAGGCGGCGAGGATGGCATCCAGTTGCTCGGGTTCGGGCCTGCCAAGCAGGCCGATCAGTTCGGCATTGCCCTGAATGGTGGTCAGCAGATTGTTGAAATCATGCGCAATGCCCGCCGTAAGCTGCCCGATGGCTTCCATCTTCCGGGTTTGCGAAAGCTGGAATTCTGCGCGCTGACGTTCGCCTGCCGCTTCGATGCGCGCCTCGTCGAGCAATGTGCGGATCAGCCGGTTCTGCTCTTCCAGTTCCAGACGGCTGACAAATTCGGCAACGAAGATGCTGGAGTGGCGGCGAACGGCCTTGCTGAAGAAATAGATGAAAGCGGCGGCGATGATCGTGCCGCCCACCACCAGCAGGTCGCCGGCAATGGCAAGGCCAAGAAGCGCACCGCCGCAGACAAGCGCAACGAATGAAGCGGCCGCCGCCGGCATCGGCAGCAGTGCGATCGCGCCGCCACCGATCATTCCGGTAACAGCCGCTGCCATGAAGGCCTGTGCCGTGCCGCTGACATTGGGCAGGATTGCGGTGGCGGCAACGGCCCACAACAGGCCGAAGACCGTCGCGCTTTTCACATGCCTGCCGACCGACCTTTTCGACGCTTCGGTGCGCTGCCCGCAACGTTCGCGCCGAACTACCCGCCGAAGCTCCAGCACCGAGACCAGCGCCGAGGCGGCCGCCCAGGCGGCGACCGGCGCTCCAAGCTGGCCGGTCAGCCAGAGCATCAGGACAAGCGCCGTTGTGACGGCAAGATTGGCCAGCATCATCGGCCGGCCGAGTTGCTCGACCGCCTGTATCTGCTGGGCGCGGAGTTGCGCCTGCAACCTGTCGGAAATCCCATCCACGGGCAGAGCCTGCGGACCTGCGGCGCCACCGGGGCGCTTTCGCATCGTTCTTTCGAGCCAGTCCATCGGAGATCGGCCTTGCTGCGTTGCCGCAATGCTTAGCGATGGTCCGAAAAGACACAACACGATCAGGCTGCTCACCCGTCAGGCGAGCGTCCGACGGCGGGTTGTCGCGCATTGACACACCGTCATGCGCTGAAATGCGCGCAACCTGCCCGCGAGGGCGCGGCAGCCGGAGCCCGCCGGTGGCGGACTCCGCTCAATTTCATCTGCAGTCAGTTGCGGGACTTGTCCACCATCTTGCCGGCGGTGATCCACGGCATCATGCCGCGCAGCTTCTCGCCCACGGCCTCGATCTGGTGGGCGTCGTTGTTGCGGCGGATCGCCTTGAAGGAGGGCTGGCCCACCGAGCATTCGGTCATCCAGTCGCGCACGAAACGGCCCTGCTGGATGTCGTCCAGCACCGCCTTCATGCGCGCCTTGGTCTCCGCATAGGGCAGCACGCGCGGGCCGGAGACGTATTCGCCGTATTCCGCGGTGTTGGAGATCGAGTAGTTCATGTTGGCGATGCCGCCCTCGTAGATCAGGTCCACGATCAGCTTCACCTCGTGCAGGCACTCGAAATAGGCCATTTCGGGGGCATAGCCGGCCTCGACCAGCGTCTCGAAGCCGCAGCGGATCAGTTCGACCAGCCCGCCGCACAGAACCGCCTGCTCGCCGAACAGATCGGTCTCGCATTCCTCCTTGAAGGTGGTCTCGATGATGCCCGAACGCCCGCCGCCGATGGCCGAGCAATAGGACAGGCCAAGCTCCAGCGCCTTGCCCGATGCGTCGTTATGCACCGCGACGAGGCAGGGCACGCCGCCGCCCTTGGTGTATTCGCCGCGCACCGTGTGGCCCGGACCCTTGGGCGCCATCATGATCACGTCGACACCCGCCGGCGCCTCGATCAGGCCGAAATGCACATTCAGGCCGTGGGCAAAGGCGATCGCGGCGCCTTCGCGGATGTTGTCCTTGACGTATTTGTTCCAGGTCTCGGCCTGAAGCTCGTCCGGCATGGTGAACATCAGCAGGTCGCACCAGGCGGCGGCCTCGGCGATCCCCATCACCTTCAGGCCCTCGCCCTCGGCCTTCTTCGCGGAAGGCGATCCCTCGCGCAGCGCTACGGCCACGTTTTTCGCCCCGCTGTCGCGCAGGTTCAGCGCGTGGGCGTGGCCCTGGCTGCCATAGCCAAGGATGGCGACCTTCTTATCCTTGATCAGGTTGATGTCGCAATCGCGATCATAATAGACGCGCATGTTCTTGTCCTTCGTCCGGGAGGTGTTGATGCGCGCAGGATAGGGATATCGGGCGAATACGGGTTTCGTTTTTGCGATATATAAACTAAATCCCAATTCATCAATTCATCCAATCGACCAATTCGAGAGATTTAATGCTTGATGATCTTGATCGGCGCATCCTGCGCAACCTCCAGCATGAACCGGGAATCCCGGTCGGCGATCTTGCGGAGGCGGCCGGCACGACACCCGCCGTCTGCTCGCGCCGGCTTGCCCGCCTGCGCGACCGCCGGATCGTTATTGGACAGGAGGCGATAATCGACTGGCGCAGACTGGGTTACGAGGTGCTGGTGAGCCTGCGCATTACCCTCGACAAGGCCCAAAGCAATGTCTTCGACATCTTTATCCGGGAAGCCAGAAAGATACCTGAAGTACTTGAGATACAGACATTTCTTGGGCAGGTCGATATCAGACTCGGCATTATCGCCCGCGATATGGCGCATTATCAGACACTCTACCGCAGCCGCATCCTGACCCTGCCGCATATCGCGGATATCGAAGCGCTGGTTCACGTTGCCGCGATCAAGGATGACGAGACGCTGCCGCTATGACCGGGATCGACGATATCGACCGCCGGATTCTGCGCGCGCTGCGCGAGGACGCAACCGTCAGCACCGGTGCACTGGGGCGGCGGCTGGGATTGTCGCAACCGGCAATCTGGCGGCGGATTCGCCGGCTGCACGACACGGGTATCCTCGCGGGCAGGCGGCTGGTGCTGGATCGCGAGGCGCTCGGCTTCGGGGTCACGGTATTCCTCGGTATCAGGCTGGCCCGCAAGGGCGGGGCGAACCTTGACGAATTCGAACGCGCCGCACGGGCCATCCCCGAGGTGCAGACCATCGAACACGTTCTGGGCCTGTACGATTATCGCCTGCGGGTGGTTGCCCGCGATCTGGCCGATTTCGAACGGGTGCTGCGCCGGCGTATCATGACGCTGCCGGGGGCGGGGAACGTCGAGGCGAACGTGATGCTGAGCGAGGAACGCCTACCCGGGCCGCTTTGAGCTTCGGCAGGGAGATTGCGCGGCGGTGTGGAGCGCGCTAGCAAAGCAGACAGGGAGGAGTGCCATGACCGCTTTGCTCGATACCGTGGATCCAGACGGGCTTCTGGAATATTCGGTCGTCTTCACCGACCGGTCGCTGAACCATATGTCGGCGATCTATCAGCGGGTGATGCGCGACATCTCCGAGATGCTGCGCGAGGTCTACAAGGCCGACGCGGTGGCGATCGTTCCCGGCGGCGGCACCTGCGGCATGGAGGCGGTGGCGCGCCAGTTCGGTACCGGCGCCCATGCGCTGATCATCCGAAACGGGTTCTTTTCGTTCCGCTGGAGCCAGATCTTCGATGCCGGCCGTTTTGCTGCCGAAACGACCGTGCTCAAGGCCCGCCCCACGGGCAATGCGCCACGCGCACCCTTCGCGCCGGTTCCCATCGACGAGGCGACGGCGACGATCCGCCAAACCCGCCCGGATGTGGTTTTCGCCCCGCATGTCGAGACCGCCGCCGGCCTGATCCTGCCCGACGATTACATAACTGCGCTGGCTGCCGCGGCGCATGAGGTCGGGGCGCTGATGGTGCTCGACTCCATCGCTTCGGGGGCCGCCTGGGTCGACATGCGGGCGACCGGTGTCGATGTGCTGATCTCGGCGCCGCAAAAGGGGTGGTCCTCCACACCTTCGGCCGGGCTGGTGATGCTGAACAAGCGGGCGCTGACGCGCATGGAGGAAACGCAAAGCTCCAGCTTCGCGCTCGACCTGAAGAAATGGCGCGCGATCATGGCGGCCTACGAGGCCGGCGGGCATGCCTATCACGCGACGATGCCGACGGATTCGTTGCGGACCTTCCGCGATACGATGCGCGAAACCCGCGCCCACGGTTTCGAACGCCTGCGCGAGGCGCAATGGGCGCTCGGCAACGGCGTGCGGGCGATGCTGGCGGAGCGCGGCATTCACCCGGTCGCGGCCGAGGGCTTCGGTGCGCCGGGCGTGGTAGTCAGCTACACCGACGATCCCGATATCCAGAACGGATCGAAATTCGCCGCCGAAGGCGTTCAGATTGCGGCCGGCGTACCGCTGCAATGCGACGAGCCCGCCGATTTCCGTACCTTCCGTATCGGGCTTTTCGGGCTCGACAAACTGTACGACGTACCCGGCACGCTGGCGCGGCTCCGGGAGGTGCTGGACAGGGTGTTGTAGCGACGGATCAGGAACTGACGCCCGCCGCTCCCATGCCGGCGCGCATCACCGCACGGCGCAGGCCCGCAATGTCGTGAATGGTCTTCATGCCGGTCAGTCGCAGCATCTGCATTCGCGGATCGGGCGAGCGTGTGACCCTGTTGAACAGGTCGATCGCGGCGACGCGCCGGCGGATGTCGGTCGAACGGCAGCGGTCATAGGCGGCGAGCATCGCCGCCCCGCCCAGACCGTCGCGCCCCGCCTTCAGCGCCTCGTCACGCAGCAGGATCAGATCGTTGAGCGAGGTGTTCAGCCCCTGCGCGCCAATCGGCGGGATGACATGCGCGGCTTCGGCCATGATTGCCACGCGCCGTGCGCTCAGTCGTTCGGCCCGCTGGCTGATGATCGGCCACAGCCGGCGCTCGGAGCGCAGGTGAAGCGGCCCGAGCATGTAGCACGAACGTTCGGACATCCGCGCCTCGAACTCCACCGCCGGCATGGTGGCAAGCTCCTGCGCGTGCGATCCGGGGTTCATCCACACCACGGCCGAGGCCGGGTGGCCATCGACATCGGGCAGGGGAACCAGCGTGAAAGGGCCGCCTTCGTTATAGATCTCGGTCGAAACGTTGTTGTGGGACTTTGGGTGCGAAACCACGAAGGCCAGCGTCTTCTGGCCGTAATGCGTTGTCCTGACACCGATTCCCGCCGCCTCGCGCACGGCGGAACCGCGTCCGTCCGCCCCGATCAGCAGCTTGGCGACGACCGAGTCGCCATCGGACAGGCGCACGATGACCTCGTTATCGCGCGCGACCATGGCGGAAAACCGGGTGCCGAAGCGCAGCTCGACATTCTCCATCCCGCCCAGCACCCGGATCAGGCCCTGCAACACGCGCCAGTTCATCAGGTTCCAGCCGAAGCTCTGCTGGCCCAGATCGGCGGCGTCGAACTCCCGGCTGTCGCGGATCGCCGGCGGCCATCCGACGGTATCGACCACGCGCAACATGTTGAGCGGCGTCGCCGTGGTGGCCAGATCGTCCCAGAGCCCGATCCGCTCGAACAGGGAAATCGCCAGTCGCAGGAATGCGGTCGAACGCAGATCGGACCGGTCCGCCGCCCCTTCGGTCACCGGCGGCTCGGGCGAAACCAGAACTGTCCGGAACCCGGCGCGCCCGAAGGTCAGTGCCGCGGTCAGTCCGGCGATACCGCCGCCGGCGATCAGGATTTCGGTGCGCGTGCGTGCCATGTGCATTCCTCCGGCAGCTTGGGTTTCGGAAGCCCCGCAGGCAGGGCGGGGCGACCGGCGGCTATTGCCCGACGCTGATCAGCACCAGCGCGGCCAGCGCGACGAAGCTCAGCAGGACGAAGATGATCCCGATCGCCGGCAGGCCCAGGGCCAGACCGGCGAGGATCGCGATCAGAAGGACGACGGTGACAATGGCGAAGAACGCGCCTTCGCCTTCGCTGCGCTGCATGCCCTTCCAGCCGCGATCGCCGCTGTGGGGTTTGTCGTCGCTGGCGATGGCGCGGTGGGTGTCGGTATCGGTCATGGAATTCCTCCGGTAGTCGTCTGGTGCCAGAATAGCCGATGTCGCCATGTGCTACGAGGGCGCCACGGCGAATTGGCGAAATTTTCCACCCGGTCAGCCTGCGCCGACCCGTGCCAGAAATCCGGCGAGATCGTCGGTATGATACTGGATATGGGCGGCCGGCGTGGCTGTGGCGGCGACATGGACGGTGCGCATGCCCATCTCGTGCGGTATCGCCAGGTTGCGCGGTTCGTCCTCGAAGATGGCGGCGCGGTCGGGTCGCAGACCGTCGGCGGCAAAGACGGCCTCGAAGGCGGCGCGTTCGGGTTTGGGGCGGAACCCCGCGTGTTCGACCCCGTAAATCGCGTCGAAAAGCCCGTCGAGCCCGCGCGCCGCAACGACCTTTTCGGCATAGGGGCGCGACGCGTTGGTGAAGATGATCCGCCGGCCGGGCAGGGCGGCGATGTGCCCGGCCAGCACGGGATCGGGCGCGAGATATGAGAAGTCGATATCGTGCACCTCGGCCAGGTAGGGGGCGGGGTCGATGGCATGCTCGGCCATCAGCCCGGCAAGGGTTGTACCGTAACGCCGCCAGTAAAGGTCGCGCAGGCGGTCGGCCTCGGTACGCGAGACGCCGAGCGCGTGCATCACCCAGTCGGTCATCCGCACCTCGATCTGATCGAACAGGCGGACCTCGGGCGGGTAAAGAGTGTTGTCGAGGTCGAAGACCCAGGACCGCACATGGGAGAAGTGATCGGCAACCATGGCGGGACCCTAGGGGCGCGGCGGGTGCCACGCAAGCACCCCGAGGCAGAAGACCGCGCGCGAGCGGTCTTTGCATTCGATTCCGTCTGGGTTAGCGTGCCGGTTCCTCAGGACGGAAAGTTATACATGTCGAGCGACAAGCCGGTCCACAAGGACGCCTATGACATGATCCTCGGCGCCATCGACGTGGGGATTTACAAGCCCGGCGACCGGCTGGTCGAATCGGAACTGGCCGAGAGATTCGGTGTATCGCGCACGCCGATTCGCGAGGCGCTGCAACGGCTTGAAACCCAGTCGCTGCTGGCGCGCGACGGGCGGAGCCTGATTGTCGCCTCGCTCGATCACAATCAGCTTGCCGAACTCTACGTCGTGCGGACCGAACTCGAGGGGCTGGCGGCGCGGCTGGCGGCGCGCCATGCGGCCGCCGAGGAGGTGCAGGTGCTCAGGACGATGATCGGTGCCGACCGCAGGCTGCTGGGCGATCCCTCGGCGCTGGCGCAGGCAAATCGCCGGTTCCACCGCCAGATCCACCTTGCCTCGCACAACCGCTATCTGGTTCAGCAACTCGATCTTGTATACCGGTCGATGGCTCTGATGGCCACAACGTCGCTTGCCGCCGAAGGCCGGGGGGAGATCGCGCTGAACGAGCACGAGACCATCGTGGCCGCCATCGGAAAACGCGACGAGCAGGCGGCCTATGATGCGCTGAAAGCGCATATTTCGGGCGCTTTCGTCCAGCGCCTTACCAGCGACAGCAAGCTGCCGATCGCCCCCTGAGCACGGGTCAGACCCCGGCCGACACAGCCTCCGGCGCGGCCGGTTCGTCATGGATGCCATGCCGGGTCTTGTCCCAGTAGAACGGCCGGGTGAGAATTTCGTAGAACGCCTTGTACGAGGCGAGCGCCGCGAGCGGGAAATAGAAGTGCTGCGTGATCGCCCATGGAATCAGGAAACGGCGCTGCGCGTCGCGTACCGCAAAGGCGCCGGCGGCGATGTTGACCACCTCCGAGGTGACGAAAAGCGCGACCAGCGCAACATGCAGGCTGCCGGGCAGCAGGCCCGCCAGCGGATGCGGCAGCCCCAGCGCCAGCAGCCAGAACGACCACAGCACCGGCGCCAGCAGGAATTGCGACAATGTGCCGAGAAAGAGGAGCTGAAACCCGAGAAACTTCCACGCGCCCAGATCGCGCAGCAACCGCCCCGGCGCCCGCGAATGCACTGCCCATGTCATCGCGTAGCCCTTGAGCCAGCGCGAACGCTGCCGGATCCAGGGCAGGATGCGGCAGTTGGCCTCCTCCCGGGTGACGGTTTCGATCATTTCGGTGCGATAGCCCAGGCGCGCCAGCCGCATGCCGAGATCGGCATCCTCGGTCACGTTGTGGGCATCCCAGCCACCGATCTGCTCCAGCACCACGCGGCGGAAGAACAGTGTCGTACCGCCGAGCGGAAGGGCAAAGCCCATCCGTTGCAGGCCGGGCAGGACCACTCCGAACCAGCTTGCGTATTCGATGGTG
Source organism: Tropicimonas sp. (assembly GCF_047971885.1). Taxonomy (NCBI): domain Bacteria; kingdom Pseudomonadati; phylum Pseudomonadota; class Alphaproteobacteria; order Rhodobacterales; family Roseobacteraceae; genus Tropicimonas; species Tropicimonas sp. The sequence continues at coordinate 17,825 of NZ_JBKEAE010000029.1, forward strand.
AAGCACCGGCTGAGCCAGTTGGTGCGCGCGTTATAATAATCCAGCCTGCCTTGCAGGCAGGCGACATCGGGGCCGCGCTGGTGGAAGCGCGCGACCACCTTGTGCAACTGGTCCGGGTCGGGCGCATCTTCGGCATCCCAGACGCCGACGATCTGTCCGCGGCAGAAATTCAGCGCGTAATTGAGCGCCCGTGGCTTGGTCTTGACGCCGCCGCGCGGCACCGTGACGACGCGCATCCAGTGCGGAAGCCGCGTGCGGGCCAGCGCGGCGGCGGTCTGCTGGTCCTCCTCCTCGACCACCAGCAGCACATCGGTAAGCTCGCGCGGATAGTCGAGCCGCGACAGGCGCCGGACCAGCCTGTCAGCGATTTCTTCCTCGGCAAAGAGCGGAACCATGACCGATACCGTCGGCAGCCGGGCGATGGTCGGCGGGGCATTTTCGTTCACGCCCCCCGGACCGGAAGACCGCGCCGCCTGCCGGACCGCAATGGCAAGCGCAGCGATCTTGACAGCCAGGCTCGCGGCGAGGGTAAGCACCGCCCAGAGCGCCAGCGCAGAAAATACCGCGATCGGAAAGATCATCGACAGAGTGGCGGTCAGACCGAAAGCGGTCAGGCAACGGGACGACCAGGCCCGCGCATCCCAGCCGCGGCAGGACATGTCCAGCGGCACCTGTTCCTCGGCCTGTACGGCAAGGCCGGGTTTGCGGATCCGGATCAGTGCGGTGTGCATTGCCGCCTCGGTCGTCAGCGCCATGGTGACGGTGCCGAGCGATTCTTCGAGCCCGGCACGGTGGTTTTCGAATTTCTCCGGCCGGGTCGTGGCAACGATCACGGTGCTGCCGATGCGGCGCCACGGAACGACCCCGTCGCGCAGGCACCGCTCGGCGCCGAATGTATCGACCAGCCGCGCGTCGGGTGGCGTCGCCGCCAGATCGACCACCTCGGTTCCCCATTGCCGGGCAAGACAATCGAGCAGATCAGCCTCGGCCACCATGCCGTTGGCAATCAGGATGTCGCCGAGCCGCGCTTCCTGGCGGGACTGGATGGCAAGTGCCCGATTCAGGTCGTCCGGCGCCAGAACGCGCCGCGCAAGCAGGCTTTCCCCCAGCAGGGGCCGGGGCGCCGCGTTGCCGGCGACCACACGGGGGCCCGGCGCGGCATTCCCCGCCTGACCGCCCGTTTCACTGTGCCGGGGATGGAGCGGGATGACGCGATGCGACGCTGCACTCATGACAAGCCTTCAAATTTCCGAAAACTATCGGAATATTCGGGCACGTCCTGTTAACAGGGGTTTAACCCGACGCAGCAGGCAATCCGGTTTCAGGCGGCCTGACGCCGCGCCTGCATCGCGGCGGTGAACCGCTTGAACAGGTAGTAGCTGTCCTGCGGGCCGGGGCTGGCCTCGGGGTGGTACTGCACCGAAAACACCGGCCGGGCGGCCATGCGGATGCCGCAATTGGAGCCGTCGAACAGCGATACATGGGTCTCGATCACGCCCTGGGGCAGGGTCTGGCTGTCGACGGTGAAACCGTGGTTCATCGACGTTATCTCGACCTTGCCGGTTTCGAGATCCTTGACCGGATGGTTGGCGCCGTGGTGGCCATGGTTCATCTTGATTGTGCTGGCGCCAAGCGCCAGTGCCAGCATCTGATGGCCGAGGCAGATCCCGAACACCGGCAATCCGGTGGTGTCGAGCACTTCGCGGATCATCGGCACCGCATATTCTCCGGTCGCGGCCGGATCGCCCGGCCCGTTCGACAGAAACAGCCCCTCGGGATCGTGGGCCAGCACCTCCTCGGTCGTTGCCGTCGCCGGCAGGACGACGACATCGCAGCCGGCCGAGGCCAGACAGCGCAGGATATTCCGCTTGGCGCCGTAATCGACCGCGACAACCTTGTGCCCCGGCGCCGTGTGCTGCCCGAACCCCTCGGGCCAGGCCCAGCGGGTCTCGTCCCAGCGATAGGACTGGGCGCAGGTCACCTCGCGCGCAAGATCGAGCCCCTCGAGCCCGCGAAAGCCACGCGCCGCCGCTACCAGCGCCGCGATATCGAACTTTCCTTCGGGATTGTGGGCAAGGGCGACATGCGGCGCCCCCTGCCGGCGGATTGCGCGGGTCAGCCGCCGCGTATCGACACCGCCGATCCCGATCCGGCCGCGGCGTTCCAGCCATGCCTTGAGCGGACCGGCCGCGCGCCAGCTGGAGGGCTCGGTCGGGTCCCATTTCACCACCATGCCCGCCGCGACGGGATCGTTGGCCTCGTCATCCTCGGGGTTGACGCCGACGTTTCCGACATGGGGGAAGGTGAAGGTCACCACCTGACCCGCATAGGACGGATCGGTCATGATCTCCTGATACCCGGTCATCGCCGTGTTGAAGCAAAGCTCCGCAACCGTCTGACCGGTGGCACCGAACCCGTGCCCGTAGAACAGCGTTCCATCGGCAAGGGCAAGACAGGCAGTTGGCGCGGGCTGCGGCATCGGGCGACTCCTGAGGGTCAAATCTGCGGCAACCTAGGGGGTGGTTCCGAGGGCGTCAAGCAGGGCGCGGCGCCGCGAGAGTTGTATGCCGCGCCATAAAACTATAGGTATCCGTCTTCAGTTGGGGGATGAAGAGAAAACCATGACCGGTCTCAGGGAAAGAGTGGGCGTGGCGCTGAAAGACGCCATGCGAAACAAGGAAGCCGAGCGCCTTTCGACGCTGCGCCTGATCACGGCGGCCATCAAGGACAGGGATATCGCCCTGCGCACGGAAAACCGGCCCGAGGGCGTTTCGGATGACGACGTGCTGCAGATCCTCGGCAAGATGGTCAAGCAGAGGCAGGAAAGCGCGCGGGCCTATGAAGAGGGCGGCCGGCTCGAACTGGCCGAAAAGGAACGGGACGAGATCGGCGTGATCGAGGAGTTCCTGCCGCGACAACTCACACCGGCCGAGGTAGGGGCGGCCATCGACAATGCCATAGCGGAAACCGGCGCCTCCGGCATCCGCGACATGGGCAAGGTCATGGGCGTGCTGAAATCCAGATATACCGGCCAGATGGATTTTGGCGCGGTCGGGCCAAAAGTGCGCGAAAAGCTCGGCTGACAGGCGGGGCAGGCGCCTCAGGCGTCGTCGGGCTTCACCACGTAGAGATGGGGCTTGCCCCTCGGCGGTCGCGGCGGGCCGGGGTGGGTGAAGCCCTGTTGCGCTTCGGCAAAGCCGGCGATCGCATGCGGGGATTCTACGGGCCCGATGGCGGCGGCGCCATCGCGCGGCGCCGAAAGCGCGACGATGCCGGTGTCGCGCATGCCGAAGCGGCGCGGTGTCCGCCCGACGGGCCCGAGCGTTGCCAGACAGCCCAGAACGCGGCTGGTTTCGCCCCGATCCCCCGCCAGCGGCAGCAGCAGCATGCGCGCGTCGAGCGGTGGCTTGCCGATCCCGCGATCGCCGGCAAGTGTCAGCAGGGCGGCGGCGGGCCGGTCGAAGACCTGATCGAGAACCCGGCCGATCTGCGGCCGGGCATCGGGCAAGAAACACGAGGTCAGCGGCATGCCGCTGATTTCCATGCCCATCAGGTCGTTCAGGTGCATTCCGGCCAGACGGAAACGGGCGACGCCCGGGGCGAGGCGTTCCAGCATGAAGGTACATTCCAGTGCGCTCTCGATCCGGCGCGGATCGACATCGGACCGCAACGGCAGGATACGGCCCTGACGAAGTTCGTTCCAGTAGCCCTCGACAATGCGGATGGCAGGAAATTTCTTCCCGTCGCCATCGTCGTGCAGAAAAACCACATTCGGCCTTTGGCTGTTGTCGTCCGGCATGGTTTTCCCTGCTTCAACCAGCGCGTGCATGCGGCCGCACCTGCGATCCTTGCGTTGTTCCGGTGCGAAGGGTCTGTTAACCCCTCGCGCAATACTGATTACCCAAGTGCTAACCTGGCACATTTTCTTACAATTGGGGAGAGTTTTGGACACGATGGTTAACTCGATGACCGGCTTCGCGGCACGAACGGGGCAGGGGGTCGGCCATGCCTGGACCTGGGATATCCGCGGCCTGAACGCGCGCGGGCTGGATGTGCGGCTGCGGGTGCCTGACTGGATCGACGGGCTGGAGCCGGCGCTGCGCGCGCGGCTTGGCGCGGAGCTGAAGCGCGGCAGCGTATCGTTGTCGCTGCGGCTGGTGCGCGACGAGGAAACCGCCGGCCCCGGCATCGACCCGGCGGCGCTCGATCAGGTGCTTGCGGCGCTCGATCAGGTGATGGTGCGGGCGCGGGCGCGCGGGGTCGAGATGGGCGCCCCCGATCCGACGCAGATCGTCGCGATGAAAGCTGTCGCCGCGCCGGGGGCAGAGACGGCCGATGCCGCAGCGCTGCGCGAGTTGCTGCTGGCGGATTTCGCAACCGTTCTGGCCGATTTCCAGCAGATGCGGGCCAGCGAAGGTGCTGCGATCGGTCAGGTGCTGACGGGCCAGTTGGACACGATCGAAACCCTTGTCGCCGCGGCTGCGCAACGGCTCGACGGGCGGGCCGACAAGGCGCGCGAGGCGCTGCGCGAGGCGCTGGCCCGCGTTCTTGAGAATGCCGAGGGATTCGACGAGGCCCGGCTGACCCAGGAGCTAGCGCTGATTGCGGTGAAAAGCGATGTCACCGAGGAACTCGACCGGCTGCGCGCCCATGTCGCGGCGGCGCGGGCGCTGTTGGCGGAGGAGGGCCCGGTGGGGCGGAAACTCGATTTCCTGACCCAGGAATTCAACCGCGAGGCCAACACGCTTTGTTCGAAATCGCAGGACGTGGCGCTGACGCGCGTCGGGCTCGACCTGAAGGCGGCGATCGACCAGATGCGCGAACAGGTCCAGAATGTGGAGTAGATGGAAATGAACGACGAGCGCCGCGGCCTGCTGATCATCCTTTCCTCGCCCTCCGGTGCGGGAAAATCGACGCTGGCACGGCGGCTGATGGAATGGGATCCGAGCCTGTCCTTCTCCGTCTCGGCGACCACGCGCGCGCCGCGCCCGGGCGAGGTCGACGGCGAGCATTATCACTTCCTGTCGATCCCGGCCTTCAAGGAACTGGTCGCGCGGGGCGAAATGCTCGAACATGCGCATGTTTTCGGCAATTTCTACGGCTCGCCAGCCGCCCCGGTGCGCAAGGCCATCGATGGCGGGCGCGATGTTCTGTTCGATGTCGACTGGCAAGGGGCGCAGCAGATTCGCAATTCCGAACTGGGGCGTCACACCCTGTCGATCTTCCTGCTGCCGCCCTCGATCCCCGAATTGCGGCTTCGGCTGGAACGGCGCGGGCAGGATTCGGCCGAGGTCATCAGGAAGCGCATGGAAAAAAGCTGGGACGAGATCAGCCATTGGGACGGGTACGATTATGTGCTGGTCAATGACGACATCGACAGGACATTCGACCGCCTGCGCGTTATCGTGACGGCTGAGCGGATGCGGCGCCAGCAGCAACCCGGATTGCAGGACCATGTCCGCCGCTTGCAGTCGGAATTCGAGGAGGGGGCGAAATGATCTATCAACTGGAAGGCGTGGCGCCCGAGATCAGCGACAGCGCCTGGATCGCGGACGACGCCAATCTCATCGGCAATGTGGTGGTCGAGGCGGACGCGTCGGTCTGGTTCGGCGTCACCATTCGCGGCGACAACGAACGCATTCTTGTCGGGCAAGGCAGCAATGTGCAGGAAAACAGCGTATTGCACACCGACATGGGCTTTCCGCTGGATATCGGCGCAAACTGCACCATCGGCCACAAGGCGATGCTGCATGGCTGCACCATCGGCGCGCAAAGCCTGATCGGGATGGGCGCTACGGTGCTGAACGGCGCAAGGATCGGCCGGAACTGCCTGATCGGCGCGGGTGCGCTGATCACCGAGGGTAAGGAAATTCCCGACGGCAGCCTTGTGATGGGAGCACCGGGCCGGGTGGTGCGGCAGCTTGACGAGGCAGCCATCGGGGGATTGCTCGAATCTGCGCTGCACTATCAGGCGAACGCCCGGCGCTACAGGGACGGGCTGGCGGCAGTGCACGGCACGTTGACCGGTGTGATCATCGGCTGATCCCGGCATGTTGCCGCCGGTTACATATCTGATGTCGATCCTGAAACAGGAGTGTCCATGACCAGCCGGAAAAACGAACGCCCCGGTAGCATCGTCCGCCGCACGCCCTGGCCCGGCAGCGCCAGCCGGCCGGTCGTCTCACCCCTGCAGGCGTCGGTGGTCTATGCCGCCGAAAGCCCCGATTCGCTCGATGCGCAATACGAGGGGCGGTTGCAGGGCTATGCCTATGCCCGCGAAGGCCACCCCAACGCCGACGTGCTGGCGGGGAAGATCGACCGCATGGAAGGGGCCGAAGGCGGCATCGTCCTCGGCTCGGGTATGGCTGCGGTGGGGGTGGTGATGCTGGGGCTGCTCGATGCCGGCGATCACGTGATCGGCAGCGATCTGCTCTATGGCCGGACGCTCCGGATGCTGCGCGAGGATCTGCCGCGCCGGGGTATCCGCACCGATCTGGTCGATGCCACCGACGCCGGGGCAATCGAATCCGCCATCCGCCCCGAGACGAAACTGATCCTGATCGAGGTCGTCTCGAACCCGACGATCCGGGTTGCCGATGTTGCCGGTATCGCGCGGATCGCGCACGAACGGGGTATCCGGCTGGCAATCGACAATACCTTCACCACGCCGCGCGGCTTCCGGCCGTTCGAAATCGGCGCCGATATCGTGATCCACTCGATCACCAAGCTTCTTGCCGGGCATTCCGACGCGACACTGGGATATGCCGCCGCGCGCGATCCCGCCGACCGCGAGGCCATGGCAATTGCCGCCGCAACATGGGGGTTTACCCCCAGCCCGTTCGACTGCTGGCTTGCCGAACGCGGGTTGCATACCTTTGATCTGCGCTACGAGCGGGCAGCAGCCAACGCGGCGGCGCTTGCCGATCATCTGGCGGGTCTCGACGGGGTGCGCAGGGTGGTCTACCCCGGGCGGGCCGATCATCCCGATCATGCCCGCGCGACCGAGCTCGTAGGCGACAGGTACGGCAACATGCTGAGCTTCGAGATCGAGGGCGGCAGGGCCGGGGCCAATGCGCTGGTCCGCGCCATGCCGGAGTTGCCCTTTGCCCCGACGCTGGGCGATGTGGGCACCACGCTGAGCCATCCGGCAACCTCGTCGCATCGCGGGCTTTCGCCCGAACAGCGCGCCGGCATGGGGGTGTCCGAAGGGTTCTTCCGCGTCTCGGTCGGGGTCGAGGAGATCGGGCTGCTGACCGGGGAATTCAGCGCCGGGGTTGCTGCCGCGCGGGCGGCCGGCCCGGCCCTGTGAAACCGGCCGGCCGATGAATTCGGATCAGGTAACGCCACTTCTGGATGCGGTTCCGATCCCGCTGATTCATGTCGGTCCCGACGAGCGGATCGCCGCGATCAATGCCCGTGCAAAAGCGCTGTTCGGCACGGTCGAAATCGGGCGCCATTATGTGACCGTCCTGCGCCAGCCCGAATTGCTGGAGGCGATAGAATCGGCGCTTCGGCACGGACGACCGGGGCAGGCCCGCTATGCCGACAAGTCGACCGTGCGCGAGGCGATCTATACCGCCCATGCCGCACCGGTCCCGGGCGATCCCGGCGGCCGGCCGGGGGCGCTGGTGTCATTCGTGGATGTGACCGATGTGGAAAGTGCCGGCGAGATCCGGCGGAACTTTGTCGCCAACGTCAGCCACGAGTTGAAGACGCCGCTGACCGCGCTTCTGGGTTTCATCGAAACCCTGAGGGGGGCCGCACGCCACGACCCGGCCGCGCAGGAGCGGTTCCTGACGATCATGGAGCGCGAGGCCCTGCGGATGGACCGGCTGGTAGCCGATCTGTTGTCGCTGAGCCGGGTCGAGGCCGGCGAACGTCAGCGCCCAACCGAACATGTCGCTCTGGACCGGATCGTTCAGACCACCATCCAGAATCTGTCGACCATCGCCGCCGGCGGCGGCGTGACGCTGGAAATGAAGCGCGAATCGGATGGAGAGCGGGATTTTGTCGTCATGGGGGATGCCGATCAGTTGCAGCAGGTGCTGACCAACCTGATCGACAATGCGGTGAAATACGGTGCGGCCGGTGGCCGGGTCACGGTGAACATTTCCCGCAAGGAGCGTGTGCTGGCGTTTCGCGGCCCCGGCGTGCAGGTGCAGGTGATCGATTACGGCGACGGGTTCGATCCGGTGCACCTTGCCCGCGTGACCGAACGCTTCTATCGCGTCGACGATCACCGCTCGCGCGACATGGGCGGAACCGGGCTGGGCCTGGCGATCGTGAAACACATCGTCAACCGGCATCGTGGGCGCTTCACCGTCGAAACCGAACCGGGGCAGGGGTCAACCTTTACCGTGGCGATTCCGGCGCTGGAAATCGGGGGCACACCTCAGCCGTAGCGCTGTTGCCGCCGAAAGCGCCGGAAGGGATGACGGAGCGTCGCGAAACGGAACCGCAGCCGTCCGGGAAATTGACACAAAACCGTTACAAAACCTTTGCAAGAAACACATGGAAGCATCCTAGGACGCGCCCAGGGCTGTCTGGCTGTGGCGGCCTCAACATAACTGCCATGGAGCAACATATGTCTCTCGTGAAGCTATCCGCCTCGGTACTGGCGATCGCGACCGCTTTTTCCACCGCTGCCGCTGCGCGTGATAACGTGCAGGTTGCCGGTTCATCGACCGTTCTGCCCTATGCTTCGATCGTTGCAGAGGCCTTTGGCGAGAACTTCGATTTTCCGACCCCGGTGGTCGAATCGGGTGGTTCGTCGGCCGGCCTGAAGCGTTTCTGCGAGGGTGTCGGCGAAAACACCATCGACATCGCGAACGCCTCGCGCAGGATCAGGGATGGCGAAATCGAAGCCTGCGCCGCCGCCGGCGTGACCGACATCATCGAAGTGCGCATCGGCTATGACGGCATCGTCTTTGCCTCCGATATCGATGGCGCCCGGTACGCCTTCACCCCGTCCGACTGGTACAGGGCGCTGGCCGCCGAAATCCCGGGCGAAGACGGCGCGCTGGCCGCCAACGCCAATGCCAGGTGGTCGGATGTGAACCCCGATCTGCCCGATCAGGCGATCCTGGCCTTCATTCCCGGCACCAAGCACGGCACCCGCGAAGTCTTCGAGGAAAAGGTCATCCTGGCCGGCTGCGCGGAATCGGGCGCCCTGGAAGCCATGCTTGCCGCCGGCATGGCCGAGAATGATGCCGAATCGAAGTGCATGGCAATCCGCACCGATGGCGTATCCACCGACATCGACGGCGACTACACCGAGACGCTGGCCCGCATCGACGCCAACAAGGAGGGAATCGGCGTCTTCGGTCTGGCGTTCTACGAGAACAACACCGACAAGCTGCAGGTCGCGACCATGTCGGGCGTCACCCCGTCGACCGAAACCATCGCCTCGGGCGACTACCCGGTGTCGCGCCCGCTCTACTTCTACGTCAAGAAGGCGCATATCGGCGTGATCCCCGGCCTCAAGGAATATGCCGAATTCTTCGTCGCCGACGAGATCGCCGGCCCCGATGGCCCGCTGGCAGCCTATGGTCTGGTCTCCGATCCGGAGCTTTCCGCGACCCAGCAAGCCGTGGCCGAAGAAAAGGCGATGGCCGGATCGATGTGATCGGCAGGTCGCGCGAAGGAGGAATATCCTCCTTCGCGTGTCCCTGATACGCCGCCACGACTAGGATGCGCTCTTTGACAGGTACGTCACGGGGCGTTTCCACAGGAAGGATTGAGGTAACCCGATGCCGGTACTCTGGATCGTCCTCGCAGTCCTCGGACTCGGACTGATCGGTTTTTTCGCCGCGCGCGCCAGGGCGCTCGCATCTGCAGGCAACGACATCCGAAAGCTGCATTCGCTACCGGGCTATTATGGCTGGTATGGCTTCATGCTGACGGCCGTACCGTCGCTGCTGGTTCTCGCCGCCTGGCTGATGCTGGCGCCGGCCTGGATCGAGAACACGGTTTCGTCACAGATCCCGGATACGGCCATCGACCGGGGCGGCAGCCGGAGCCTCGTGATGGCCGAGGTGCGCCGTGCCGCAGGCGCGCTCGACCGGGCGGTCGAACAGGGCCTGATGGACGAGGCCCGTTCGCGCGACCTGCGGGCGGATTTCACCGATGTGACCGAGCACCTCAAGCAGACCGGGGCGATCATCACCTCGACCGTCACCCAGCCGATCCTGCGGGCGGCGCAGGATTACAGGGTCATGGCGCATGCCTCGCGGCGGAATATGACAATCGTTGTCGGGCTGCTCGCCGTCGCCGGCTTCGCGCTGGCGATGACGCGCGCGGACAAGGACTTTCGTGCGCGGAATATCGTCGAGCGGGGGATCAGGCTGATCCTCATCCTCGCCTCGACCATCGCCATTCTCACCACGGTCGGAATCGTCCTGTCCATGCTGTTCGAGACCAGGCATTTCCTCGACGATTATTCGTGGAGGGAGTTCTTCTTTGGAACGAAATGGGCGCCGGACTTCCGCGGCAACTCCTCGCTCGGCATGCTGCCGTTGCTGTGGGGCACGCTCTATGTCTCGCTGGTGGCGCTTCTGGTCGCGGTTCCGGTCGGGCTTTTTGCCGCGATCTATCTGTCGGAATATGCCGGGCCGCATCTTCGCGCCGTCGCCAAGCCGATGATAGAAATCCTCGCCGGCATTCCGACCATCGTCTATGGCCTGTTCGCACTGATCACCGTCGGGCCGCTGCTGCGCGATTATCTCGCGCAGCCGCTCGGGCTGGGGAACTCGACCAACTCGGTGATGACGGCCGGACTGGTGATGGGGGTCATGCTGATCCCCTTTGTCTCGTCGCTGTCGGACGATATCATCAATGCCGTGCCACAGGCGATGCGCGACGGATCGTTCGGGCTGGGCGCGACCCATTCCGAGACGGTCCGGCAGGTTGTCCTGCCGGCCGCGCTGCCGGGTATCGTCGGCGCGGTTCTTCTTGCCGCGTCGCGCGCCATCGGCGAGACGATGATCGTCGTCATGGGGGCAGGGGCCGCTGCCGCGCAGATGGATCAGGGGCTGGGGGCGATCGTCAATCCGTTCCAGGCCATGACCACCGTCACGGTCAAGATCGTCAGCCAGCTTACCGGTGACACCGATTTCGCCAGCCCCGAAACGCTGGTGGCCTTTGCCCTCGGTCTCACCCTGTTCGTCATGACGCTGGGGCTGAACGTCCTGGCGCTCTATATCGTGCGCAAGTACCGGGAGCAGTACGAATGACCGACGCAACCGCAAACGGGGTGCCCGCCGCGCGTCCGGGCAGGCATTCGGCTTCGCTCTTCGAGCTTGACGCGCGCACCAGACGGCGCAACGCCGCCGAGCGGCGCTTCCGGATGCTCGGGCTCGGGGCGACGGGAATCGGCGTCGCCGCGCTGATCCTGCTGCTGATCTCGATCCTCGGTCAGGGCCTGCCGGCCTTTACCCAGACCTTCGTATCCGTGCCGGTCTATCTGGATCCGGCAAAGCTCGACAAGACCGGCGAACGCAACATCGGGGATATCAAGAAGGTCTCGACCTTCGGCTATGCCCCGCTGATCGCCGCGGCGATGGATATAGCGATGGAGCGCAACGGAATCGACCCGGCGCAATTCGGACTGGGCGACAAGGACGCGCAGGAGATGGTCTCGAAAGAGGCCGCGGCGCAGATCCGCAACTACGTGATCGCCAACCCGGACAGGATCGGTGAAACGGTCGATTTCAGACTGCTCACCGACGCCCGGATCGACGGGTACTACAAGGGCCGAGTAAGTATGGAATCGGCCGAACTCGACAGCAATGTCTCGCCGGGGCAGTTGCGGCTTGCCGATGCGCTGAAGGAAAAGGGCGTCATCGCGACCGGTTTCAACCCGGGTTTCATCACCAATGCCGATGCGTCGGAAAACCGGCCCGAGGCCGCCGGCATGGGCGTTGCCATCATCGGCTCGTTCTACATGATGATCATCGTGCTGTGCCTGGCGCTGCCGATCGGGGTTGCCGCCTCGATCTATCTTGAGGAGTTCGCGCCGAAAAACTGGTTCACCGACCTGATCGAAGTCAATATTTCGAACCTTGCGGCCGTGCCGTCCATTGTCTTCGGCATCCTTGGCCTCGCCATCTTCATCAACTGGATGGGACTGCCACAATCGGCACCCATCGTCGGCGGGCTGGTGCTGACGCTGATGACCCTGCCGACGATCATCATCTCGACCCGCGCCTCGCTTAAGTCGGTGCCTCCGTCGATCCGCGACGCGGCGCTCGGGCTCGGCGCCTCGAAGATGCAGTCGGTATTCCACCACGTGCTGCCGCTGGCGATGCCCGGTATCCTGACCGGAACCAT